>NZ_JBHTDO010000002.1:0-283791 GCF_042666575.1 Actinoplanes sp. GCM10030250
CAGCACGGAGAAGCTACACAGTGGATGGTGAACTCAGCCCTCGGCCCACTCCAATCACGGAAAGTGGGCCAGAACCCATCCCTGCCCCCAAACCGTTCCGGCCGCGAGGGTGAGAGAAACCGCAGGTGGGGGCCACGGGAGGGTGGGCGCGAGCGGGGAGGGCGCACGAGCGGGGAGGACGCACGGGCGCGGGGAGGGCGCACGGGCGGGAGGGCGCGGCGGGAGGAGAGGGCGCGGCGGGAGGAGAGGGCGGGTTAGAAGAGGGTTAGTTCGTTGCGTTCCATGCCGCGGAGTTTGTCGTAGTCGATCACGACGCAGCGGATGCCGCGGTCGGTGGCGAGGACGCGGGCCTGGGGTTTGATCTCCTGGGCCGCGAACACGCCCTTGACCGGGGAGAGGAGCGGGTCGCGGTTCATCAGTTCGAGGTACCGGGTGAGCTGCTCGACGCCGTCGATCTCGCCTCGGCGTTTGATCTCGACGGCGACCGAGCCGCCGGTGGCGTCCTTGCACAGGAGGTCGACGGGCCCGATCGCCGTCATGAACTCGCGGCGGACGAGTGTCCATCCTTCACCGAACGTCTCCGGGTGCGCCGCCAGCAGCTCCTGCAGGTGTGCCTCCACACCGTCTTTCTGCAGGCCTGGGTCCACCCCGAGGTCGTACGAGTAGTCCTGGAAGATCTCCTCGAGCGTGATCCGCAACTCCTCGCCCGCCTTGTTCACCACTTTCCAGACGCCCGGCGCCTCCTGCAGCTTGCAGGGCGGGCTCATCCAGTTCAGCGGCTTGTAGGCACGGTCGTCGGCGTGGATCGACACCGAACCGTCGGCTTTGACCATCAGCAGCCGAACTGCCGGGGGCAGGTGGGCGGAGAGACGGCCGACATAGTCCACGGAGCACTTCGCGATGACCAGGCGCACCGGGCGACACTACCCGACTGCTGACGGGCGGCGTTCGCGTGCCGGTGCCATGCTGGATTCGTGTTCGAAGTATTGACCGGTACCGGCCTGGCCGCATCAGCCGGCCTGAATGCCTACATCCCGCTGCTCACGATGGGTCTGCTGGCCCGCTACACCGAGGCGATCAACCTTCCGGCCGGCTCGGCCTGGTTGGAGAACGGCTGGACACTGGTCATTCTCGGTCTGCTGCTCTCGATCGAGGTGGTCGCGGACAAGGTGCCGATCGTGGATCACATGAACGACATCGTGCAGACCTTCGTCCGGCCGACCGCCGGTGGTCTCGCGTTCGGTGCCGGTTCCGCCTCGGAGACGGTGACCGTCGCCGACCCGGGTTCGTTCTTCACCTCGCACCAGTGGGTGCCGATCCTCGCCGGCGGGCTCATCGCGCTGGGTGTGCACGGCGTGAAGGCCGCCTCCCGGCCGGTGGTGAACGCCACCACTGCCGGTTTCGGCGCTCCGGTCGCCAGCACGGCTGAGGATTTCGGCAGTGTGGTGATGTCGGTTCTGGCGATCCTGCTGCCGATCCTGGTGCTGTTCGGCCTGGTCATCATGCTGTGGGCCGCGTTCTGGGTGCTGCGGCGCCGGCGGCGGCGCAAGCGCGAGCGGATCTCCGGTGTCGAGACCCGCCAGTTGTTTGGTTGACTCTTCCGGTGCCCGCTGTCGCCGTACCCGCTTTTGCCCTCGCCTGGTGGCTGGCCTGTTACCTGATCGGGCGTGATCCACGGCGGTGGGTGCTCCGGTGGCCGGCGGCCGCACTCGGGTCGTACGCGATCGGTGTCGCCGCCTGGACCCTCGCCCCGGGTGGCATGGCCGCCGAGGTCCTGCTCTGCCTGCCGGCCCTCGGTTTCGCCGGTGCGGTGGTCGCGTTGCTGCCGCTGACGCCGCGGGAACGGCGCCCGGTGGACCGCGGCGCCCTGGTGCTGGGCCTGCTCTTCCTGGTGATGGTGATCGCCCTGCCCGGTCTCGGCCGGCTGGTCGCGCTGAGCCCGCTGATCGGCGGGTTGACGCTGCTGTGGCGCCTGCGGTCGCAGGTGACACCGCGGATGCTTCCGGCCGCGCTGACCTTGATGGCGGTGCTGTACGCGGCCGGCCTGGCCCTGCTGCTGTCCCCGGCCGACGTGGGCGGCGGCGCGGCGCTGATCGGCGCGATCGGCGTGGATCTGCTGGTGGTCGGCTATCTGATGGCGGTGGCGCACGCCACGGAGGCGGGTGAGCGGCTGCGCCCGGACCTGCGCCGCTCGCTGGCCGCGGGGATCACCGCTCTGCTGCTCACGGGCGTGCCGGCGGCGGCGACCTTGATGATTGTTTCCGGTCACGATGTGGTGGCGGCTCTGCAGTTCGGGATCGTTGCGGTCGCGGCGGCGCTGGCCGGGCTGGGCGGTCAGGTACGCCGCCTGCTGGACCGGGTGGCGCTGTACGACGATGCTCCGCTGCGCTCCGACCGCGATTCGCTGTTCCTGAACGCGGACGCGCTGTTGCGGCGGCGGGAGCCGAGGCGGCTCAGCACGATCGGCGAGCCGGAGTTCCTGCGGCTGACCCGGCGGGCGCTCAACGACTTCGGTGATCTGGACCGGCTGGCACGCAGCCCGCTGACCGATCTGCCCATGGTGGAGCGGCGGCTGGCGGGACGTGAGGATCAGCCGCGGGCCCGGGCCCGGGAGTTGCGGGCGGTGTTGCGGGAGAACGTCTCGGCGCTGCGGCCGCCGGGCCAGTTCGACACCTCCGACGACTGGCGGTACTACAACGTGCTGCAGTTCTGCTGCGTGCTGGGCCTCAATCCGTACGTGCGGCGGCCGCGGAGCGACGGGATGAGCCGGGAGGCGCGGCAGGCGGTCGACTGGTTCCGGCGGTACGTGCCGCGTGACGTGAACCGGCAGTGGCAGCGGGAGGCGGCGATGATCGTGGCCGAGGCACTCTGGACGGAGGTGGGTGGACGCCATCGTGTCGCGCCAGCACCGCGGACCCCTACGGACGAGATCACAACACGCCAGAGCTAGCGGAGCCCGGCGGACGAGATCACCACACGCCAGAGCCAGCGGAGCCCGGCGGATGAGATCACGACACGCAAGGGCTAAAGGCCCAAACGGGTCGGAAATGGTTAAAATCGCCCACCATGGGCAGTCACCGCAACGCGCTGGTCGCCGCGGTCCGGCAGGAACTCGCCGAGGCACGCGGGACTGCTCGGGCGGTCCTGGCCGCCGCCGAGACCGCGCGTGGTGAGGCGGAGCACCGGCGGCGGCTGGTGCGTGACGCGTACGCCATGTGCCTCAGCCAACTGTCGGCAGCCAGAGAGGCCGCCCGCGACGACATCGAGCGGCGGTTCCGGGGCGAGGCGGGCCGGCTCTCCAGCCACCTGCGCGGCCTGGCCACGGTCAGCGCCGGAGGGGCGGCCGGAGCGCCGTGGCGGCTCTGGGCACCGAGCGAACCGGAACCCGGCGACCGGCCCGGGCTGCTGCGGATCGGCGGCATCACGTTCGACGAGCGCACCGCGCTGCCCGGCCTGATCCCCCTGCTCGACGCGGCCCACCTGCACCTGGACGGGCCAACGGCGGCACTGGACGAAGTGATCACCGGTGTGCTGCTGCGGGTCCTCGGCAGTACGTGCCCCGGCGACGTCCACCTCACCATCTACGACCCCGAGCACCTCGGCGGGACGCTCGCACCGTTCGTACCCATGGGCCCGTCGTTCGTGGGGCCCGGCGGGCTCGGTTCCCTGCTGGACGAGCTCGTCGAGCACATCTGCCGGGTGAACGAGACGGTCCTGGCCGGACGGCACAGCTGCCTCGCCGACCTGGTCGCCGCGACACCGGGACCGCGGCCGGAACCGTGGAAGCTGGTGGTGCTGCTCGCCGACCGGGCCACCGCCGCCGAGCTCACCGGTGCGCAGCGGGCCCAGCTCAACCGGGTCGTGCGTACCGGGGTGTCCTGCGGGGTGCACCTGGTGATCCGCGGGCTCGAGGTGGAGGACGACCCGACGGTGGAGCGGATCACGGTCCGGGACCGGGGCGCCGCCACCTGCACCTCGTTCGGCAAGCTCCCGATCCGGCTCGACCCGCCGCCCCCCGCCGAGCGGATCGCGGCGTTCTGCCAGAGCACCGCCGACCGGATGCGGACCGCCCGGGCACCGGCCCGGCTGGCCGACCTGGAGCCGGCCAAGTACTGGACCGAGTCTTCCCGGCACGGCCTCGTCGCTCCGATCGGGGACAGCACCGACGGCACCCTGATCGAGGTGCCGCTCGGCGACGACCCGCCGCACGCGCTGATCGGCGGGCCGTCCGGCTCCGGCAAGACCAACCTGATCTACGCGTGGCTCGGCTCGCTCGCCACCCGGTACGGACCCGAGGAACTCGCCCTCTACCTGCTCGACTTCAAGGAGGGCGTGTCCTTCGCCCGCTACGCCCCGGGCCCGCGCGACCCCAGCTGGTTGCCACAGGTACGCCTCGCCGGCATCAACGTCAACGGCGACCGGGAGTTCGGCCTCGCCATGCTCCGGCACCTCGGTGAGGAGTTGCGCACCCGGGCACAGGCCGCGAAACGGTGCGACGCCGGGAAGCTGGCCGAACTGCGTGCCGAGGACCCGGACGGGCACTGGCCACGGATCGTCGCCGTGATCGACGAGTTCCAGGTGCTGCTCGACGGCCGGGACGCGGTCGCCGACGAGGCGGTCGCGCTGCTGGAGGACCTGGCCCGGCGCGGGCGCTCGCAGGGCATCCACCTGATCCTCGCCTCGCAGGAGGTGAGCGGCATCCAGGCGCTGTGGGGCCGCCCCGGGCTGATGGGCCAGTTCACGCTCCGGATCGCGCTGCCCAAGGCCCGCCGGATCCTCGCCGACGACAACCTGGCTGCGGCGGTCATCCCCCGGTTCCACGCGGTGGTCAACACCGAGTCGGGGGTGGCCGGGGCCAACCGGGTCGTCCGGCTGCCGGACGCCGGCGACCGCAGCGCGTGGCGGACCCTGCAGCGCAGGCTCTGGCGAACCCGGCCGGCCGGCTGCGAGGAACCGCGGCTCTTCGACGGCGACGCGGTACCCCGGCTGCCGGGCGTCTACCGGCCGTCGGGGCGGGTGCCGACGGCGGACACCCCGGTCGGATCGTCGCCGGGAGCAGTTCTGGGGGAACGGATCGACGTGGCGGCGCAACCGGCGCGGCTGCGGCTCGGGCGGATGCCGGGCCGGAACCTGGCGGTGCTCGGTACCCGTACCGAAGAAGCCTGTGATGTCCTCGCCGCCGCCGCACTCTCCCTCGCCGCGCAGGGTCCCGCCCACTTCAGCGTCGTCTGCCTGGCGCCGGAGGCGGAACGCGGCGCGGCCCGGCTGGTCGCCGAACTGCCGAGCGCCGACTGGTACGACGCGTCCGACGTCCACTTCGACCTGCCCGGCACGGACGTCCCGCACTACGTGCTCGGCTATGCCCTCGACGCCGCCGGCATCGAACACCGGACCGCGCTGCGGACGCTGCTCGCCGAAGGGCCGGAGCGGCGCACGCACGTGCTGGGCTGGTGGCGATCGGTGGCCCGGCTCCGCGACGACCTCGGCGGGGTGGGCGCCCGCTTCGACACGATCGGTGCCTGGGTGGCACTCGACGTCCAGGGTGCCGATCTGGCACCGCTCCATCCGCAGCCCGGCGGGCCGGTCTGGTATCCGCGGGCCCGGCGGGCGCTGTTCTTCGACCGATCCGTGCACCGCACACCCGAAGTGATCATCCCGTACGAGGTGAACAGTGACCACACGTGACCGGCAGCCCCTCGGCCGCGACTACCAGCTGATGGTGAGCGCCCTCGCGGACGTGACCCGTCGCCGCGACGCCGAACTGGACAACGCGGAGCAGGCGTACCAGGACAGTGCCGCGCGAGCGGCCGGCGAGCTGGCCCGCGCCGAGAGCGATGCCATCGCGGCGGACCGCTGGGCGGGTGCGGCGGCCGCGCAGGTGCTGGACGTGGACCGTGAGGCTGCCCGCCTCTGGGACCAGCTGCGCCGGGCGCGCGGCATGCGGGTACGGGCGCTCGGCGAGCTGCCGGAGCCGGCACCTGTCGAGGCACTGCCCCGGGTCGCGTTGCAGCGGCGGCCGTCGACGGAGGACGAGCCGGCGCCGGGCCGGCAGTCGCCACGGACCCTGCTGTCGCGTGCGGCGGACCGGATCGACGTGACGGTGCGCCCGGCGGGACGGCGGTCGCTGTCACGGTGGGCACTTCCGCTGCTGCCGCTGGTGGGCGCGGTGGGTGCGGCGCTCACCGGTTTGATCGCCGCGGGCCTGGTGACATTCGGGGGTACGGGAGTGTGGGGCGGTGTGGTCATCCGGGGAGTGGGGTGGCTGACGTTCCTGGTGGCGCCGTCGGCCGGGGTGCCGGTGGCGGCGTTGCTGGCGCATCGCCGGTTGCAGGCGCGGCTGGACATCGGCGGGATCGGGCTGACGCTGCTCGGCGGGATGGTGGCGGCAACGCTGCTGTCGTTGTCGTTCGCGGCGTCCCGCTGAGCGGCTGACCCTGCGGAGCGCTGAGGCGGCTGAGGCCGTGCCGGAGGACGGCAGCCGCCGCAGGCGGAGAGCGGGACTGCCGGGTTTGGGGACCGCGCTGACCGTACGTCTGCGGTTGAAGGAAGCCGGCACAGCGCAAAGCCGCACCGGCCCCACCCAGATCAGTACGAATAAAACCCTTTGCCGGTTTTGCGACCGAGGTCGCCGGCCTGGACCATGCGCTGCAGAAGCTCCGGCGGGAAGAACTTCTCATCGGCCGTATCGCGATAGATGTTGCTCGCCGCGTTGAGCATCACATCGAGCCCGGTCAAATCGACGGTGGCCAGGGGCCCCATCGCGTGACCGAAACCGAGCTTCATCACCGTGTCCAGATCCGCGGCGCTGACCACACCGGACTCCACCAGCTGGATCGCTTCGACGAGGATCGCGGAGAAGAGGCGGTTGGAGACGAAGCCGGCGACATCCCGCTTGACCTCGACGCACGTCTTGCCGACCTCTTCGGCGTAGTTACGCGCGGACGCCAAAGTGGCGTCGGAGGTCTGGTAGCCGCGGACCAGCTCGACCAGCTTCATCATCGGCACCGGTGAGAAGAAGTGGATGCCGACGACCGATTCCGGTCGGGAGGTCACGGTGGCGATCTGGGTGATCGGGATGGCGGAGGTGTTGGTGCCGAGGATCGCGCCCGGCTTGCAGATCTTGTCCAGGGCGCGGAAGACCTCGTGCTTGGCCTCGACCTTCTCGAAGATCGCCTCGACCACGATGTCGGCGTCGGCGGCCGCGTCGAGATCGGTGGTGGGGGTGATCCGGGCGAGGGCCGCGTCGACGTCGGCCTCGGCGATCCTGCCCTTGGCGGCGAAGCGGCTCAGCGAGTCCTTGATCGCGGACATGCCGCGGTTGAGCGAGGCGTCGTCGACGTCCCGCATGGTGACCTGCCACCCGGCCTGCGCCGAGACCTGGGCGATGCCGGAGCCCATCAATCCGGAACCGATGACCGCGAGACGACCCGCCATGTTCCCCTCCTTCATTCAGGAGTCAGCAGTCTAACGGCGCTACTTAACGGAGGTTCAGCACGGCTCTCGATCGGGGCAAATACGGAGAATTCAGCGAACAGCGGTGCCACACTGTGCGCATGGCCACGAGCGACGGCTGGTACCTCATCGGACCGTTGATCGCCGTCGGACTGGTCGGCTTTCTGGGCGCGGTGTTCTGGCGTATGGGCCTGCAACCCACCGGCCCGGCCGGCGGGGAACCGGCGCGCGACAGGTATGCGGACGGCCTCACGATCTTCGGCGATCGGGAGGATTACGGCCTGCTGTGGCCGGCGGCGGTCACCGACGACACCGAGGTCGCCGACGAGATCCGGCGGCTGCTCGGCGACGCGGGCATCCGGGCCACCACGGCGATCCGGCGGGACGGCCGGGTGAGCGTCCTCGTCTTCTGCGAAGAGGTGGAAGAGGCGAGACGCCTGGTGTCCAGTTGACGCCCGGAGCCTAGAAGTCGAACGTCGGCTCGGGCACGTCGGTCCGCTCCACGTCCACACCGAGACGCGCCAGGTCGGCGACGAAGTCCGGATAGCCACGGTCGATGTGGTGCACCTCACCCACCTCGGTGATCCCGTCGGCGCAGAGTCCGGCGATCACCAGGCCCGCACCGGCCCGGATGTCGGTCGCGCGGACTGGAGCGCCGGAGAGCCGCTCCTGCCCGTTCACCACGGCGTGGTGCCCGTCGGTACGGATGTCGGCCCCCAGCCGGACCATCTCGTTCACGAACATGAACCGGCCGTCGAAGATGTTCTCGGTGATCAGCGAGGAGCCCTCGGCGACCGCCGCCAGGCCGAGCGCCATCGGCAGCAGGTCGGTGGCGAAGCCCGGGTAGGGCAGGGTGACGATGTCGACGTGCCGGGGCCGGTCGGCCATCCGCACCCGGAACTCGTTGTCGCCCGGCTCGACCACGGCACCCGCGGTCACCAGCTTGTCCAGGGCGATGTCCAGGAATTCGGGCCGGACACCCCGTACGGTCACGTCGCCACGGGTCATCGCCGCGCCGAACGCCCAGGTGCCGCCGACGATCCGGTCGCCGACTGTGGTGTGCCGGACCGGCTTGAGCGGCCCGTCGACGCCCTCCACGATCAGCGTCGACGTGCCGGCGCCCTCGATCCGGGCTCCCATCGAGTTGAGCATCTCGCAGATGTCCACGATCTCCGGCTCACGGGCCGCGTTGTCGATCTCCGTGACCCCCTTGGCCAGCACCGCTGCCATCAGCAGGTTCTCGGTGGCGCCGACGCTCGGGAAGTCCAGCCAGATCTTCGAGCCGCGAAGCCCGGCCGGCGCCGAGGCGATCACGAAGCCGTGCTCGTTGGAGATCTCCGCACCCATCCGGGCCAGGCCGGAGACGTGCATGTCGAGGCCGCGGGAGCCGATCATGTCGCCGCCCGGCAGCGCCACCCGGACGTAACCGCGCCGGGCCAGCAGCGGGCCGAGCACGCAGATCGACGCGCGCAGCCGCCGGACCAGGTCGTAGTCGGCCTCGGCCCCCGGCTCGGAGGGCACGTCGATGATGGCCTCGCTGCCGGACAGGCTCACGTCGCAGCCGAGCCGGCGCAGCACCTCGGCCATGATGGCGATGTCGGTGATGCGCGGCACGTTCGCCACCACGCTGCGGCCCTCGGCGAGCAGCGCGACCGCCATGAGCTTGAGCGCCGAGTTCTTCGCCCCACCGACCACGACGTCGCCGACGAGGCGGGCCCCGCCCTTCACCCTGATCACATCCACGCGGGCCATGGTATGGGCCCGCACCCACCTCCGCTCCGTAGGGTGGGTCGCATGGCTGTGCATCTCACCCGCATCTACACCCGTACCGGCGACGCCGGGCAGACCCGTTTGGTCAACAACGAGGTGGCGCCGAAGACAGCGCCACGCATCGCCGCCTATGCCGACGCCGACGAGTGCAACGCCGCGCTGGGTGCGGCGCTCGCCCTGGGCGATCTTTCAGAGGAGGTACGGGCTGTGCTCTCCACGATCCAGAACGACCTCTTCGACCTCGGCGCCGACCTGGGCAATCCGCTGTCCGAGGAGCCGCCGGCGTACGAGCCGCTGCGGGTCACCGAGGAGTACGTCACCCGGCTCGAGGGCTGGTGCGACGAGTTCAACGACAGGCTTACGCCGCTCGACAGCTTCGTTCTTCCGGGCGGCACCCCCGGCGCGGCCCTGCTGCATGTGGCGCGCACCGTGACGCGACGCGCGGAGCGGACGGCCTGGGCCCTTTACGAGCAGGAGCCCTCACGTACGAGTGTCCTGCCCGCGAAGTACCTGAACCGCCTCTCCGACCTGCTCTTCATCCTGTCCCGCCTGGCGAACCCGGACGGCGACGTCAAGTGGGTCCCCGGCGGCGCCCGGACGTGACGCTAAGCGTGCAGCTCGCCGTCGATGACGGTGACGGCGTGGCCGCTGATCTCGGTGCGGTCGCCGCGCAGGGCCACCCGGACGAGGCCGCCGCGCGGTGACGCCTGATACCCGGTCATGTCGTCGCGGCCGAGCCGGGCGGCCCAGTAGGGCGTGAGAGCCGTGTGGGCGCTGCCGGTGACCGGGTCCTCGTCCACACCGACGGCCGGGCCGAAGAAGCGGGAGACGAAGTCGTAGGCGGCTTCGCCGGCGGCCGCTGTGACGATGACGCCGCGCCGGGAGAGCGGGACGAGCGCGCGCAGGTCGGGGACGATCGCGCGGACCGTCTTCTCGTCGGCCACCTCGACGAGCAGGTCGTCGGTGTTCGGGCCGGTGTGGTGCACGGCCAGGATCTCGGTGCCCAGCGCGGCGGCCAGCGCCGGATCGGCCTCGACCGGTGTCAGCGGCGCGGTCGGGAAGTCCATCGTGAGCATGCCGTCCGGGCCGGGCGCCGCGGTCAGGATGCCGCTGCGGGTGGTGAACCGGACCGGGCCCGCCGCCCGCAGGACGTGGGCGGCGGCGAGGGTGGCGTGCCCGCACAGGGCGACCTCGACAGCGGGGGTGAACCAGCGGAGCGCCCAGTCCGCGCCGGAGCCGGGCGGCAGGGGGTGCAGGAACGCCGTCTCGGCGTGGTTGACCTCCGCCGCGACCCGCTGCATCCAGGCGTTCTCGGGGAAGGCGTCTTCGGCGCGGGCCTCGAGGACGACCACCCCGGCAGGGGCGCCCGAGAAGGGCCGATCGGTGAAGGCGTCGACGATTCGGATCCGCATGGGACCCAGGCTAGGCCTGCGGCTCGGTCGGCCGGGGGCCGAACACCGGCCGGCTGCCGAGCGCACCCGGATCGCGCGGCGGACCGGCCTCCAACCAGGAGAGGAACCCGGTCACGGTGGTCTCCGCCATGGCGATCTCGAGCTGGACGCCGGCGGTCTCGCACCGCAGGACCACCCAGTGCCCCGGCATGGTGAGCCGCTCCGGACCGGCCGGGAGACGACGCTCGCGCACCGCGAGGGTTCGCCGGTCGAGCACCCGCTTGGGGCGGATCGCCAGGCTGAACATGCGGTGGAACCGGAGCTCGTCGCCGACGAACTGACCCAGGCCGGCCGACCATCCGCGCCCGGGGACCATCGTGCTGATCCGGACCTGGACCCGAATGGTTCCGCCGCCCTGCCTGAGCAGACGGCGGCGGAAGAAGACGGCGAAGAGAAGTACGAGCAGCGCGACGACGCAGATTCCGGCAATCTCCAGAACCCGCATCGCCGGTGTCAGTGGGTCTCGGGCGTGGCGGGCGTGGCGCTCTCGGCGAGCACCGTGACGCCGTTCGCGTCGATCGAGAGGAAGCCGCCCGCGACGTCGTAGGTCAGCTGCTCGCCACCGGCGAGCTTGACCCGGACCTGTGAGGGCTCCTTGAGCAAGCCGAGCAGCGGCGAGTGGCCGGGGAGGACGCCGATCTCACCCTCGGTCGTCCGCGCCACGAGCATCTCCGCCTCGCCGGACCAGACCTTCTCCTCGACGGCGACGACTTCGACGTGCAGCTGGTTGGCCACGCTGTCTCCCTTTACGCTGCGGAACCGAACGGGTGAAGTCTAATCGGCGCCCCGTCACACCGTGGTACGGGGTGCCGACTCAGCCGTTCCGGCTCACATACTCCGGATTGTCGAGCAGGAATTCGGCGATCCGGTCCTCCCGGACCGCCTGGAAGAACTCGTCGGTGCCCGGCGCGAGTTGCTCGCCCTGATACCTCCCGCCCTGCATCAGCGCCCCGCCGGGCAGCTTGATCAGGGTCATGTCGTCGGTGCTGACGTTGCGCAGCGCGAGACCCCAGTCGAGGACGCTGTGCCCCTCGCCGAAGAAGGTGAGCGAGTCACCGGCGGCGTCCAGGACCTTCAGCAGCGTGGCCGGGTCGGACACCACGTCCTTGCTCATCGCCTGCTTGGCCATCGCCTTGACGAACTGCTGCTGGTGCCGCTGACGGTCGTAGTCCCCGCCGGGCAGGCCGTAGCGCTGGCGGACGTAGTCGAGGGCCTCCCACGCCTGAAGGTGGTAGGTGCCCTTCCGGTAGGTCTTCTGCGGGCCGACGTACGGGTGGTCGCAGCTGTTGTCGGCGCACTCCGGCCGTTTGGGGCGAGGTTTGCCGTCGGGCTGCAGGTGCTCCGACTTGACGTTCTGGTCGATCGTCATCGTGACGCCGTCCATCGCCTCGACGATCTTCTTGAAGCCGCCGAAGTTGATGATCGCGCCGGAGTCGAACTCGCTGATGCCGGTGAGGTTGCTGACCGTCTTGGCGAGCAGCGTGAAGCCCTGCTTCACGTCGTGCCGGCCGTCGCCGACGGCGCTGCCGAAGGACATCGCCGCGTTGATCTTCGAGCTACCGCCGCCGAAGCCGGTCGCCGGGAAGGGCGGGATCTCCACGTAGAGGTCGCGCGGGATGGAGAAGAGGTAGACCTGGTCCATCGAGGCCGGCACGTGGGCCACGATGATCGAGTCCGAGAGCGGCGCCGTCTTCGTGTCGCGCGGGTCGATGCCGGCGAGCAGGATGTTCACCGGGCCCTTGATGTCCGCGGCCGCCTTGGTCGCGCCGGCCGCCGGGCCGCCGAGGATGCTGCTGCCCGAGTCCATCGCACCGGTGTATTTCGCGATCAGGGTCCGACCGGTCACGAGCACGCCGCCACTGGTCACCATCAGCACCGCACCGAACACGGCGCTGAGCCGCGCCCACCACGGCGCACGGCGCTTTCCAGACTTGCCCACCCGATCCTCAATTCCTGTCGGACCCGTCAATCGACCACGAGTAATCGCAGGTCAGGCCCATGCGGCGCCAAGCATACCCAGACGGGAGGACGACTTCACCAGTCCCTTTTGTCCGTTTCAGGACCGAAAAAGAGCCGCACCGGCAGTATCCGCCGGTACGGCTCTCTCACGATGTGAGGGCTGGATCAGCCCTTCATCAGCTCGTGCGCGTTCTTCTCGAGGTCCTCAAGACCACCGCACATGAAGAAGGCCTGCTCCGGGAAGTTGTCGTACTCACCCTCGGAGATCTTCTTGAACGCCTCGATGGTCTCCTTCAGCGGGACCGTCGAGCCGGGAACGCCGGTGAACTGCTCCGCCGCGTAGGTGTTCTGCGACAGGAACCGCTCGATACGACGGGCCCGGGCGACCGTGACCTTGTCCTCCTCGGAGAGCTCGTCCATACCGAGGATGGCGATGATGTCCTGCAGGTCCTTGTACTTCTGGAGGATCCGCTGGACCTCACGGGCGACCGCGTAGTGCTCGGCGCCGACGAACTCCGGTGCCAGGATCCGCGAGCTGGAGGCCAGCGGGTCCACGGCCGGGTAGATGCCCTTGTCGGAGATCGACCGCTCGAGGTTCGTGGTCGCGTCCAGGTGGGCGAAGGTGGTGGCCGGCGCCGGGTCGGTGTAGTCGTCGGCGGGCACGTAGATCGCCTGCAGCGAGGTGATCGCCTTGCCACGGACCGAGGTGATCCGCTCCTGGAGCTCGCCCATCTCGTCGGCCAGCGTGGGCTGGTAACCCACGGCGGACGGCATACGGCCGAGCAGGGTGGAGACCTCGGAACCGGCCTGGGTGAACCGGAAGATGTTGTCGATGAAGAGCAGCACCTCCTGGTTCTGGACGTCCCGGAAGTACTCCGCCATGGTCAGGGCGGTCAGGGCGACCCGGAGGCGGGTGCCCGGCGGCTCGTCCATCTGGCCGAAGACCAGGGCGGTCTTGTCGAGAACGCCGCCCTCTTCCATTTCCAGGATGAGGTCGTTGCCCTCACGGGTGCGCTCGCCGACGCCGGCGAACACGGAGGTACCACCGAAGTTACGGGCCACCCGGATGATCATCTCCTGGATGAGCACCGTCTTGCCCACGCCCGCGCCACCGAACAGGCCGATCTTGCCACCACGCACGTACGGCGCGAGCAGGTCGAGCACCTTGATGCCGGTCTCCAGCATCTCGGTCTTCGGCTCGAGGTCCGCGAACGCCGGCGGCTTGCGGTGGATCGACCAGCGCTCCTGGATGTCCAGCGTCGACGGGTCGACGTTGAGCACCTCGCCGAGGGCGTTGAACACGTGGCCCTTGGTCACGTCGCCGACGGGCACCGAGATCGGCGCGCCGGTGTCGGTGACCTCGGCGCCGCGGACCAGGCCGTCGGTCGGCTGCATCGAGATCGTGCGGAGCAGGTTGTCACCCAGGTGCTGGGCGACCTCCATGGTCAGCGTCTTGGTGCCGCCGGAGAGGGTGACCTCAACGTGCAGCGCGTTGAAGATCGCGGGCATGGCGTCACGGGGAAACTCGACGTCGACGACCGGGCCGATGACCCGGACGACGCGGCCGACAGCGGTCTCCGTCTTGGGCTGAGCTACAGCAGTCATCACACATCACTTCCCGCCGCGGCCAGCGCGTTGGCGCCGCCGACGATCTCACTGATTTCCTGGGTGATCGCAGCCTGCCGCGCGGAGTTCATCTCGCGCGTGTACCGCTTGAGCAGGTCGTCGGCGTTGTCCGACGCACTCTTCATCGCCCGCCGGCGCGAGGCCGACTCACTTGCCGCCGAGTCCAGCAACGCCGTGTAGAGACGGGTGTTGAGGTACTTCGGCAGCAGCGCGTCGAGCAACTCGTCGGCGTCCGGCTCGAACTCGTACGCCGGGCGCAGCTCGGACTTGTCGCCGTCCTCCTGCGCCTCGACCTGCACCGGCGCGAGCGGCCGCGCGTTGGCGGACTGCGTCATCAGGGACTTGAACTCGGTGCTCACGATGTGCAGCTCGTCCACGCCCGCGATGTTCTCCGGCCCGAACGAGCCGTCCGTTTCCGAACCGGCGGCGAACGCCTCGATCAGCGCGTCGCCGATGCGCTTCGCGTCCTCGAACGTCGGGCGCTCGGAGAAGCCGGTCCAGCTCGCGGCGACCTCCCGGTTACGGAACTTGTAGTAACCGACGCCCTTGCGGCCCACCACGTACAGCGCCACTTCCTTGCCCTCCGACTTCAGCCGGGAAATCAGCTGCTCGGAGGTCCGGATGGCGTTGGCGTTGTAGGCGCCGGCCAGGCCCCGGTCACTGGTGATCAGCAGGACACCCGCCCGCTGGACGCGCTCACGCGCGACCAGCAGCGGGTTGTCGACCGAAGCGTTGGACGCCAGGGCGCTCAGAACCTTGGCGATCGCCTCCGAGTACGGCCGGGAGGCTTTCACCCGCTCCTGAGCCTTGGCGATCCGGCTGGTGGCGACCAGCTCCTGCGCCTTGGCGATCTTCTTGGTCGACTTGACGGTGCGGATGCGCCGCCGCAGCGCCTGTACCTGACCGGCCATGACTAGCTACCGCTTTCGCTGGTCTCGGTCGCGCCGCTCTGGAAGACCTGCTTGAACTCCACGACGCCCGACTTCAGGCTCTCGATGTTGTCGTCGCTCAGAAGGTTCGTCGACTCGATCGAGGTGTAGACGTCACTGCGGTTGCGCTTGACCCACTCGAGGAACTCGCCCTCGAAGCGGCGCACCTCACCGACCGGGATGTCGTCGAGCTGGCCGGTGGTACCGGCCCAGATCACGATGACCTGGTCGACGGTCGAGTACGGCGAGTACTGCGGCTGCTTGAGCAGCTCGACCAGGCGGATGCCCTTTTCCAGCTGCGCCCGCGACGCCTTGTCCAGGTCGGAGGCGAAGGCCGAGAAGGCCTCCAGCTCACGGAACTGGGCCAGGTCGAGGCGAAGGCGGCCGGAGACCGAGCGCATGGCCTTGACCTGCGCCGAACCGCCGACCCGGGAGACCGAGGTACCGACGTTGATGGCCGGGCGCACACCCGAGGCGAACAGGTCCGACTCGAGGAAGATCTGGCCGTCGGTGATCGAGATGACGTTGGTCGGGATGTAGGCCGAGATGTCGTTGGCCTTGGTCTCGATCAGCGGCAGGCCGGTCATCGATCCGCCACCCAGCTCGTCGGAGAGCTTGGCGCAGCGCTCCAGCAGGCGGGAGTGCAGGTAGAAGACGTCACCCGGGTACGCCTCGCGGCCCGGCGGGCGGCGCAGCAGCAGCGACACCGCGCGGTACGCCTCGGCCTGCTTCGTCAGGTCGTCGAAGACGATCAGGACGTGCTTGCCGTTGTACATCCAGTGCTGCCCGATGGACGAGCCGGTGTACGGGGCGATGTACTTGAAGCCGGCCGGGTCGGACGCCGGAGCAGCCACGATCGTCGTGTACTGCAGTGCGCCCTGCGCCTCGAGAACGCCGCGGATGCTGGCGATCGTCGAGGCCTTCTGGCCGATGGCGACGTAGATGCAGCGAACCTGCTTCTCCGGGTCGCCGGACTCCCAGTTCGCCTTCTGGTTGATGATCGTGTCGAGCGCGACCGTGGTCTTACCGGTCTTGCGGTCGCCGATGATCAGCTGGCGCTGGCCACGGCCGATCGGCGTCATGGCGTCGATCGCCTTGATGCCGGTCTGCAGCGGCTGCTTCACCGGCTGGCGCGCCATCACGTTCGGCGCCTGGAGCTCCAGCTCGCGGAAGCCCTCGTTGGCGATCTCGCCGCGGTCGTCGATCGGGTTGCCCAGCGCGTCGACCACGCGACCCAGGAAGGCGTCGCCGACCGGGACCGAGAGGACACGGCCGGTGCGCTTGACCGGCTGGCCCTCCTCGATCTTCGCGAAGTCACCCAGGACCACGGCGCCGATCTCGCGGACGTCGAGGTTCAGCGCGACACCCAGCGTGCCGTCGGCGAATTCCAGAAGCTCGTTCGCCATCGTCGAGGGCAGGCCCTCGACGTGCGCGATTCCGTCGCCCGCATCGGAGACGATGCCGACCTCCTCGCGGGAGACCTCGGGCGTGTAGGACGAGACGTAGCGCTCTAGCGCCCCCCGGATCTCGTCCGAGGAGATGGTCAGCTCGGCCATCCTCTGCCTTCTCTGTCTAGCTCGGGACGTCGCCGCCGCCGAGGGGCTTCTCGATAGGAAAATCGAGGGGAAAGGACTATTTAGCGAACGCCTGCTTGGCCGCGTTGAGCCGCCGCAGGATCGTGCCGTCGTAGAGATCGGAGCCGACCCGGACGCTGACACCGCCGATGACCGCGGGATCGACGCCGACCTTCAGCGAGACCTCCCGGCCGTAGATCGCGGCCAGCTTCGCGGCGAGCGACTGCTCCTCGGTGTCGGTGAGCGCCTTGGCCACCGTCACGTAGGCCACCTCGCGGTCCCGCTTCGCAGCGGTCAGCTCGACCAGCCGCGACAGCGAGGTCTCGAAGCCACGACCGCCGAACCCGACCAGCGCGACCTCGACGAGCCGTCCCGTCGCCACGTGGACCTTGCCTTTCAGCAGGTCCTGTACCAGCTTAACCCGGCGCTCCAGAGACGCACCGGGGTCACTGAGCGTGACGGCAAGGACCGAGTCGCCGGAGACGATCTGGCTGAACCGGAACAGTTCGTCCTCGACCTCGGCCAGCTTGTCGTCCTTGGCGGCCGAGGCCAGCAGGGTGTCGACACCCAGCCGCTCGGTCGCGTCGAGCAGGTCCGCGGGCTTGGAGAACCGGCCGTTCGCCAGGGCCGCCAGTACGTTCACCGACGCCTGGGAGACCTTGCCGGACAGCAGTCCCTTGAGCAGGCCGGCCCGGTCCGGGCCGGGCCGCGACGGGTCGGTGAGCGCCCGGCGCAGCCGCGGCTGGGCCCGGAGCAGCCCGGCCACCGACAGGATCTCGTCGGCGACCGTGGCCAGCTGCGCGGGTGTTGCCGAAGCCGTGTTGGCGGTGAGCTGCTCCGACGCGTCGGCGTAGGCCTCGCGGCTCGCGCTCGACGCCATCAGCGCCGCCCGGCCGAGTCGAGGTCGTTGATGAAACGCTCGACAGTGCCGCGGGTGCGGGCCTCGTCGGCCAGCGTCTCACCGACGATCTTGCTCGCCAGGTCGACGGCAAGCGTGCCGACCTCGGCGCGCAGCTCCCGGACGATGGACTCGCGCTGGGCGGTGAGCTGCTCGTTGCCGGCCGCGATGATGCGGTCCGACTCCTCGCGAGCCTTGGCCAGCACGTCCTGACGGATGCCCTCGGCGTCGGCCCGGGCCTCGTCGCGGATGCGAGCGGCTTCGGTACGAGCCTCGGCGAGCTGGGTCTTGTACTGCTCCAGCAGCTCGTTCGCCTCGGCCTGCGCGGCCTCGGCACGCTTGATGCCGCCCTCGATCGCGTCCACCCGCGCCTGGAACGTCTTCTCCATCTGCGGGAAGACGAACTTGATCAGCACGAAGCAGAGCACGGCGAAAGCGATCGAGCCAACGACGATCTCCTGCCACACAGGAATGATCGGGTTGTGCTCGGTGGCACCTTCCTCGGCTGCCGCCAGATAAAGGTTGATCATGTGAACCTCCTAGTCGAGGTTGAAGATCAGAGCTGGCCCTGCCAGATGAAGCCGAAGGCGATGCCCAGCAGGGCGAGCGCCTCGATGACGGCGAAGCCGATCCAGACGTACGGCAGGGTCAGGCGGGACGACTCCGGCTGACGGGCGGTCGACTGGATGTACGCCGAGAAGACCAGACCGACACCGATACCAGGGCCGATGGCGGCAAGGCCGTAACCGATGGCGGCGGTGCTACCAACAACGTCGGCGACAAGCATTCTCTGTTCCTCCTGTATCTCGCGTGGTTGTCACGCGGGACGACAAACGGGGTGTGACTCGTGCGGGTATTACTCAGTGCTCGTCGGCGAGCGCGCCCTGGACGTAGCTCGCGGTCAGCACCGTGAAGACGTAGGCCTGGAGACAGATCACCAGGAACTCCAGAAGGGTCAGCGCGATGGTGAGACCCCAGGAGAGAACCGCGAACGGCGCGTAGATGGCGTTCGCGCTGATCATCGCGAAGCCGCCGAGCGTGAACACCAGCAGGAGCATGTGACCGGCGAACATGTTCGCGAAGAGACGGACCGCCAGCGAGAAGGGGCGGACCAGGAAGGTCGAGAAGAACTCGATCGGCACCAGCAGCGGCAGGATGAACCACGGGGCCGGCGGCTTGAGGGCGTGCATGATGTATTTGCCGACGCCGTGATGACGCATACCGACATAGATGAACATCACATAGCTGATGACCGCGAGAACCGCCGGGAAAGCGATGTGCGACATCGGGGAGATCTGCACCAGCGGCACGATTCCCCAGAAGTTGTTCAGCAGGATGAAGCAGAAGAGCGTCGTGAGGTACGGCGCGAATCGAACACCCGCCGGACCGATCATGTCGACCGCGATGTTGTTCCGCACGAATCCGTAGAGGCTTTCCGCCATCCACTGCTTCTTGGTCGGAACGAGCTGCGGCTTCCGGTACGAGGCCAGGAAGAAGACGATGATGATCGCTACGGCCAGCCAGACCAGCAGCGTGATCTTGGTGAACCAGTAGTTGTTGTGTTCGCCCCACGGCAGGATGCTGGGCAGGTAGAAGTCCTCGACGCTGGGCGGGAATGCCGCCGCGAGGACCGTCGACTGACCGATCACCGTTGCCCTTCCTGTCAGGCGCCGAGCCGGCGCACGATGAGGTACACACCGCCGCCGATACCGAGGACCGAGCCGATACCGGCGAAGATGCCCCTGGTCCCGACGAAGTGGTCGACCAGCCAGCCGATTCCGCCCCAGACCAACATGCCCGCGAGGAGATAAGAGACAGCGACCATGCCGACTCCCGAGTCGGGAGGCAGGTTGGAACCGTCGTCACCGCGGGGTTCTGGGGGAGGTTTCTGGCCGGTCATGACGGCCCGAACGATATCAGCAGGAAACACGAAGCTAAGCGGGACCCCCCGCACAACCACGGTTGTCCAGGCGTCAGGGGTCTCGCAACTGGAACGACACGGTACTCCTGTCACGCCAAATCGGAACACGGCGCGAGCGGCGAGGTCACCGGATCGTGGTCGCTTGACCGACTTGACCCCGTCTGAGCTGGGGAAAGCCGGTGCTGTAGATCACTATCTGACAGTTCTCCCGTAGAGCCACCAGGCCTGCGCCCCGGTCCATACCATCACGCCGGCCACGATTCCCAGCCCCAGCGCGGTCTTTCCGGACCAATCCGACGACACTCCGTAGGCCAGGATAACGCCCAGCAACGTGTATTTCAGGACATACGTCAGAAGCCCCATCGGCATCAGCAGAGCCGGCCGCACCGTGTCCGCCCAGGCGATGACCAGCGTGGACATCGTGTAGCTGACCGTCACGATCAGCACGCCGACGGCCGCGCCGAGGGCGGCGTCCGAGCCGCCGGTGAAGAAGCCCACCGAGGCGGCACAGGTCAGCAGCGCGAAACAGACCGCGGAGATCAAGGGCAGATGTTCGACCCGCCAGCGTGGGTCTGCGGGCAGGGCGGGCAGGTCCGGCAGGGGAAGCTCGTCCTCATCAAAATCATCGGGTACGGCCGGAGCCGTGCCCGCCGGATCGAGACCGTCCCCCGAGCTGCGCTCGGCTGCCGCCGGTCCTCCACGACTCACGCTGTTCCTCCTCCGGCGCTCTTCCGGCCGCTGCTTCGCCGCGGCTCTCTTCCGGCCGCTGCTTCGCCGCGGCGCGGTCGATCACGCCATAGCCTCTTGCTCCGCGTAGAACGGAAACCGCCTGACCAGTGCCGACACTTCCGTGCCCACCCCGGCGAGCTGATCCGCACCGCCCGCCGTCGCCGGGTCGCTGCGCACCGCCACCCCGATCAGCCCGGCGATCTCCCGCATCTCCCCCTCACGCATGCCCTGCGAGGTGATGCTCGGCGTGCCGACCCGGATCCCGGAGGCCACGGCCGGCTTCTCAGGATCGTACGGAATCGCGTTCTTGTTCAGTGCGATCCTCGCACTCGCGCACCGCGCCTCCGCTTCCTGGCCGGAAACGCCCAGGTCGCGCAGGTCGAGCACGGCGAGATGGGTGTCGGTGCCGCCGGTGACGGGACGCATGCCCTCGGCCACCAGCCCCGCGGCCAGCGCCCGGGCATTACGGACCGTCTGCTGAGCGTACCCCCGGAAGGCCGGCATGCCCGCCTCGCGGAACGCGACCGCCTTCGCCGCGACAGCGTGCATCATCGGCCCGCCCTGCGCGAACGGGAAGACCGCCTTGTCGATGCGCTGCGCCAGGTCGGCACGGCAGAGGATCATGCCGCCTCGCGGCCCGCGCAGCGCCTTGTGGGTGGTGCAGGTGACGACGTCGGCATACGGCACCGGCGAGGGCACCGCCCGGCCGGCCACCAGGCCGATGAAGTGTGCCGCGTCCACCAGCAGGTAGGCGCCCACCTCGTCGGCGATCTCGCGGAACCGGGCGAAGTCGATCAGCCGGGGGTAGGAGGTGGCCCCGCAGATGATCAGTTTCGGGCGGTGGGCCAGCGCGAGGTCGCGTACCTCGTCGTAGTCGATCTCCTCGGTGTCCGGGGACACCCGGTACGCGATGGGATGGAACCACTTGCCGGAGAAGTTGGCCTTGCTGCCGTGGGTGAGGTGACCGCCGTACGGCAGGCCCATCGCGAGCACCGGATCGCCCGGCTCGGCCAGCGCCGCATAGGCCGCCAGGTTCGCCGCCGCACCGGAGTGCGGCTGGACGTTCGCGTGCTCCGCGCCGAACAGCTCCTTCGCCCGCTCGACGGCGAGCTCCTCGGCCCGGTCCACCAGCGCGCACCCGCCGTAGTAGCGCCGGCCCGGATAACCCTCGGCGTACTTGTTCGCCAGCGTGGAGCCGAGCGCCGCCAGCACCGCCGGCGAGGTGAAACTCTCGCTCGCGATCAGCTGCAAGGTCTCCCGCTGCCGGGCCAGCTCCCCGACGAGCACAGCCGCGATCTCCGGATCGTCGCGCTCCAGCGCGCCGAAGTCCGGCCCCCAGAAGGTGCCCACCCCTGGCCTCCCGACCTCGAGGTCCCGCCAGTACAAGACCCTGCGAGAAATGAGCATATGGCTTCAAGGGCCCTGCTCGGGGGCACAGTCAATACGGGGTCGCCCCGGATTTGCACAGCGGGAGGGTGAAGGATGCGAAGCCTCGTCACAGGAGCCACCGGTTACATCGGTGGCCGCCTCGCGCCACGTCTGCTCGACGCGGGCCACTCGGTACGCTGCCTGGCCCGCGACGCCAGGCGCCTGCGCGACGCACCCTGGGCGGACCGCGTGGAGATCGTCCAAGGGGATCTCACCGCACCGGAGACGCTGCCGGCCGCCATGGAGGGGGTCGACGTCGCCTACTTCCTGGTCCACTCGCTGGGGCGCAGCGACTTCGAGGAGGTCGACCGGGTCGCCGCCGCCAACTTCGCGGCCGCCGCTCGCGCCGCGGGCGTACGCCGGATCGTCTACCTCGGTGGCCCCGAGCCGGCACCCGGCGACCGCCCGTCGCCCCACCTGCGCTCCCGCGCCGAGGTCGCCCGCATCCTGCTGGAGAGCGGCGTGCCGACAGCGGTGCTGCGCGCCCCGGTGATCATCGGGTCCGGGTCGGCGTCGTTCGAGATGCTGCGCCACCTGACCGAGCGGCTCCCGGTGATGGTCACACCCCGCTGGGTGCACAACCGGATCCAGCCGATCGCCGTCCGTGACGTGCTCCGCTACCTGATCGGCGCCGCGGACCTGCCGGCCGAGGTCAACCGCGGCTTCGACATCGGCGGCGCGGACGTGCTCACCTTCCTCGAGATGATGCGCCGGTACGCCCGGGTCGCCGGCCTGCCCCGCCGCTTCATCCTGCCGGTACGCGTCCTGAGCCCCTGGCTCTCCGCACACTGGGTCGGCCTGGTCACCCCGGTCCCCAACGCCATCGCCCGCCCGCTGGTCGCCAGCCTGGTGCACGAGGCCGTCGCCCACGAGAACGACCTGGCCCAGCTCCTCCCCGGCCCCGAGCCGCTCGGCTTCGACGAGTCGGTACGCCTGGCCCTCGGCAAGATCCGCGACGCCGACGTGGAGACCCGCTGGACCAGCGCCTCCGGCCGGGACGCCGCCGCCGAGCCGCTGCCCAGCGACCCCGACTGGTCCGGCGGCAGCGTCTACGTCGACGAGCGCTTCCGCCCGGTCGCCGCCCCCGCCGACCGCCTGTGGCGGGTGATCGAGGGCATCGGCGGCGAGAACGGCTGGTACTCGTTCCCCCTGGCCTGGTCGGTCCGCGGCTGGCTCGATCGCCTAGCTGGCGGCGTCGGCCTGCGCCGCGGGCGCCGCGACCGCCACCACCTGCGGGTCGGTGAGGCCCTGGACTGGTGGCGCGTCGAGGAGATGGTCCCCGGCTCCCTGCTCCGCCTGCGCGCCGAGATGAGGGTGCCGGGCCGCGCCTGGCTCGAGATGCGTGCCGAACCCGACGGCTCCGGCGGCAGCGTCTACCGCCAGCGCGCCGTCTTCCTCCCCCGCGGCCTGGGCGGACACCTCTACTGGGCTTCCGTCCTGCCCTTCCACGGCATCGTCTTCAACGGCATGGCCCGCAACATCACCCGCACCGCGGAGACCGAGTCACTTCGCGGCGGCGCGGGAGAGGCGGTCACGCACCGCTAGCCAGTCCTCGGTCTGTGGCGGGTCCTGCACGAGAATGGTGGCGACGGCCGCGTCGTCGAGGCGGTGCAGGGCCGCGTACAGGTCGGCGGCGTACTCCCGCGGGTCGGCCGAGAGAGTTTCGGTGCCGTCGTCGCCGGCTCCCTCGTACGTCAGGACGGCGACCGGACCCGCCAGCGTGGACCGATCCACGTCCTGCACGTCCTTCACCAGGAGGACCGTGGCTCGCGGCGCGTAGTGCCGGCGGCTCATGCCCGGTGCGGGCCGGGCCGCGCCGTCCGCGGTCTCGCTGTCCGGCAGCGCGATCGCGCCGGTGACCTCACGCAGTGCGCGCAGGCTGAGCGCGCCCGGGCGCAGCAGGGTGGGCACGGCGGTGGTCAGGTCCAGGACGGTGGACTCGATGCCCCACGAGCAGGCACCACCGTCGAGCACGAGCGGCACGTCCGGGAGGCTGCGGACCACGTGTTCGGCGGTGGTCGGCGAGATGCTCTCGGAGCGGTTGGCGCTGGGCGCGGCGAGCGGCAACCCGGAGGCCTCCAGCAGCCGCAGCGCGACATCGTGTGCGGGGACCCGGATCGCCACGGTGTCGTTGGCGGCGCCGATGCGTGGCAGGTGCCCGGCACGGCGCACGACCAGGGTGAGCGGGCCGGGCCAGAACCGGGCGGCCAGCTCGTCCGCCGCCGCCGGCCACTCGTCGGCCAGCTCCCGGGCAGCCGCGAGACCGGCCACGTGCACGATCAGCGGATTCCAGCTGGGACGGTTCTTCAGCCGGTAGATCTCGCCGATCGCCGCCTCGGAGAACGCGTCGGCGCCGAGGCCGTAGACGGTCTCGGTGGGGAACGCCACCACCGAGCCGGCGCGCAGGATCCGCACCGCCCGGGCCAGCCCCGCGGCGTCCGGGCCGACGATCGCGCCGGTCACGGGAGCAGGAGGTTGGCGAACGGGACGGTGGTGTCCTCGATCTCGTCGCCGATGCGCTGGAACGTCTGGTCGCCGCGGCCCCACGGGTCGTCCAGGTCGTCGGCGGGCTGGGGCTGGGCGTCGCCGCGGAGGTGGGCGACCGCCTCGACGATGGCGACGCCGCGGGCGTGCACCACGTCGGGCTTCGGATCGGCCGGTGGGAGGGCTTCGGCGTCGACCGCGCCGAGCAGACGGCCGAACTCGCCGAGCACGAAGGTGCGCTCGGCGGCCTCCGGGCGCAGGGCCACCACGTAGTCGTACTGGTCGGCGGTGGCGGTGAGGATCAGGTCGGCGTCGTCGATGAAGTCGCCGCGCAGTTTGCGGGCGAGGAAGCCGTCCGGGTCACCGCGGCGGGCGCGGACCTGGCGGGCGGCGGGCGGGTTCATCTCCTCGCCCTCGTGCCAGCCGCCGGTGCCCGCGCTCAGGCTCCGGACCAGCTGCTCGTCGGCGGTGTCACCGGCCCGGTCGCGCACCGCGCGGGCCAGCAGCCGCTCGGCCATCGGCGAGCGGCAGATGTTGCCCATGCAGACGTGCAGAACGGTGAACGGCGCCACGTCAGCCCTGCCCCTCGACGATGTCCGCAACGACGTCACGCAGCTTCTCGAGGGGGATGGCACCGGCCCGCAGCACGAGCGGCACGTCACCGGTCACGTCGACGATCGTGCTCGGTGCGGGATCGGCGGCGGGGCCGGCCTCGAGGTAGACGCGGACCGCGTACTCCAGCTGGTCGCGGGCCTCCTCGGCGGTGACCGGCGCCGGCGAGCCCAGCTTGTTGGCCGTGGTGACGGCCATCGGGCCGACCTCGCGCAGCACCTCCAGCGCTACCGGGTGCAGCGGCATCCGGACCGCGATGGAGCCGCCGGTGTCACCGAGGTCCCACTGCAGGCTGGGCGTGTGCTCCACGATGATGGTCAGCGGGCCGGGCCAGAACGCGTCGGCAAGCTCGCGGGCCGCCCGGGGCAGCGAGTAGACCAGCCCGTCGAGGGTGTGCCGGGAACCGACGAGCACCGGCGGCGGCACCCGGCGGTCCGAGCCGCGCGCGTGGTGCAGCTGCGTGATGGCGTGCGGGGTGAAGGCGTCAGCGCCCACGCCGTACACCGTGTCGGTGGGCATCACGACGAGCTCGCCGCTCTTGGCCGCCTCAACGGCCGCGGCGATGCCACGATCACGGTCGGCGACGGTGGCGCAGTCGTAGAGCATCACGAGATGCAGTGTGCCATGTGACTATCCGCGGTCCTACCGGCGGCGGGCGGTCGCGTACCGGGGGCGGCCGGTGAGGTCGTCGTGGGCGGTCACCTCGCCGAACCGGCCGTCGGCGCGGAGCAGCTCGGGCACCGCCGCGCCGTGCACGTCGTCGTGCTCGATGCCGACGTGACCGCCCGGCTTCAGCAGGACCGCGGCCAGCCCGATCACCGGGCGGATCACCTCGAGGCCGTCGCCGCCGCCGAAGACCGCCTCGGCCGGGTCGTGCCCGGAGACCTCGGGCGGGACAGCGGTGCCGTCCGGCACGTACGGCGGGTTGCACAGCAGCACGTCGACCGCACCGTGCAGTTCGGACAGCAGCCCCGGATCGGTGACGTCGCCCGCCACCACCTCGACCACCGGGTACGCCTCCGCGTTACGCCGCAACCACGTCAGGGCCAGCGGCGAGCGTTCCACGGCGATCACCCGCCCGGCCCGCGTCTCGTCGGCGACGGAGAGCGCGATGGCACCACTGCCGCTGCACAGGTCGACCACCAGGTCGCCCGGCTCGGTACGGTCGATCCCCCACCCCGCCAGCATCTCGGTCTCCGGCCTCGGCACGAAGACCCCCTCGCCGACGCTCAGTTCCAGATGCCGGAACGCCGCGGTACCGAGCAGATGCTGCAACGGGATCCTGCGAGCTCGTTCCGCCACCAGCGAACGCAATCGTGCCGCCTCGCCGGCCCGGATCGAATCGACGAGCAGGAGCCGGCTCCGGGGCACATCCAGCACGTATGCGGCCAGCAGCTCGGCATCGACCCGCGGCGATGCCACCCCCGCCGCACCCAGTTCCGCGACCGCCGCCGCCAGTTCCGGTGCGAGACGGGTTCGATCCGCGGTTTCGCGGGGGTGTTCCTGTTCCGGCATCACGGCATAATCATGAGACGTCGCGCACGCTGAGGATCGGCCGGGTCACCCGGCGGCGCGCCGCAGAAGGCCGTGGGAGGCGCCTGGTGGGTTGGTTGGACCAGCTCGCGGAACACGTCGAGGACCTGCGCCGGGCCGGCGACCTGCAACAGAACGGGCGGTCCGCTCAGGCACTGCCGATCCTCGACGCCGTTCTGTCCGCCGTCACGGACCCCACCACCCGGGCGTATGCGCTGGTCCAGCGCTTCGGCGCCCTGATCAACCTGGGCCGGGTCGCCGAGCTGGCCGGTGCGATGGCAGCTGCCACCCAGGCCGTCCGCGAGGTGCCCGACCCCTACCTGCGCGGCCAGTTGCACGCGTTCGCCGCGCTCGGCGCGCACCTGCAGAGCAATTTGGACCGTGGGGTCACCCATCTCGTGCAGGCGTCCCGTGCCCTGGCCGCCGTGCCCGACCGGGACTCCGAAACAGCCTGGGGCTGGCACGACCTCGCCATGGCGTACTCCTATCTTGGTTTTCACGGCCAGGCGCTGACCGCCATCGAGCAGGCCCGGGAGGTCGGCGCGAGCGCCGGCGTGGCCGCGGAGATCTTCGCCGCGCCGGGCATCCGGCTGCGCAACGCCGTCGCCCTCGATCACCAGGGCGACACCGACGGCTGCCTGCGGGTGCTGCGCGACATCGACGCCGAGTTGTCGCGCTACGTCGCCACCGATCAGCTGCGGCCCGGCAGCCGCGCCGTCTACGGGTACGCGCTGGCCCGCCGCGCCGCCCTCGGCGAGCCCACCGGTGCGGACGCGGCACAGTGGCTGACCGGCGGCGGCGACAGCGTGCGTACGCGTGACCTGCGCCATCTCGGCTCGGTCTGCCTCACCATCGCGGCCGGCAAGCCGGAGCGGGCACTGACCATGTTGGAGACGGTGCCGGTCTCGGCCGAGGTGCTCGGCGCCCCCGAACCGGCCCGGCTGCGCAGCATCTGTCACGCCAGTGCCGGCGACCACGCCGCCGCGCACACCGCCGACCGGTATGCGTTCCGCCTGGCCGCGCAGCGCATCGACCAGCTCCGTGACGGCTACCTGGACGGGGTCGCCGCCCGCCTGGACGCCCAGGAGACCCACCGCGACCCCGGGCGGTACGGCGACGAGACGCTCGTCGACCCCCTGACCGGCCTGCCCAACCGCCGCCAGCTCGAGCGCTACGTCGACTCCCTGCTCGCCCGCGGCGAGCGGGCCGCCGTCGGGGTCTGCGACGTTGTCGGCTTCACCTCGGTGAACATGCGGCACGGCAGGCACACCGGCGACCTGGTCCTGCAGCGGATCGCCGGCGTGCTGCACCGGGTGATGCGCCGCGGCGACTTCGTGGCCCGGTTCGCCGGCGACGAGTTCGTCCTGATCCTTCCCGGCGCCGGCCCGAACCAGGCGGCCGAGGTGTCGCGCCGCATCGGTGCCGCCGCGACCGCCGAGAACTGGCAGACCCTGGTTCCCGGCAGTCCGATCGGGCTGGCCGCCGGATGGTCCGAAGTGGGCACCAACGGTCGCGGGCTCAGCGCCGCACTCGCCGCCGCCGCGGCGAACCGGAAGCCAACCTGAGATGACCATGATCGAGCTCGGTGACGTGACCCGGGACCGGCCCCCACGGGCGGCCGAGGACCGGATCCGACCCCGGCTCGACCGGTTCCGTCTCCGGCAGATCGCGCTGGCCCTCGCCGCGATCGGCGTGCTGGCCTGCGGTGCGGCCGCGCCCGCCGATGAGCCGGGTGTCCGCCGGCTGTGGAGCGGCGACTACGGGCCGGAGAGCATGTTCGCCGTCGCCGGAACGACGTTGTACGTGCTGAACACCGGCGAGCTGACGGCGTACGACCTGGCCGGCGGCAGTGTCCGCTGGACCTGGCGTACCGCGGAGAACCTCATGGGTTTTCGTCCCACCCAGGACGGCGGCCCGGTGCTCGTCGCCGTCGGCTCGTCCGATCCGGGCGAGGAACCCGAGCCGTACCGCACCACTGTCGCGCTCCGCCCCGACACCGGCGCCGAGATCTGGCAGCGGCCCGGTGTGGTGCGGCTGGACACCGCCGAAAGCGTGCTCCTGGTCGGCCACAGTACGGATGGCACCGACCGGCTGACCCGGGTCCGGCTCACCGACGGCGAGCCGATTTGGACCCACCCCGCACCGGGCCTTCAGGAGGTCGCCTTCGACCGCGACGCGGGCCCGGTCGGCCGGCTGGCGTTCAGCACGTCGAGCGGTGACGTGACGGTCCTGCGGTACTCCGACGCGGCGCAAGTCGCGAGCCGCCGGTTCGAGGGCATCGCACCGGACGAGGCAGGCATCGTGTACGTCTCGCTGTCGGTCGACGGCGGGCGGCTTCTGCTGTTCCACAACGAGATCGCGCTCGCGTACACCACAGTTCACGACATGGCGACACTGCGCGAGGTCTTCCGGAGCGCGGCCGACGACAACCCGGTCTCCGGCTGCCAGGCGGTGCTCTGCCGGTTCACCGGGGACGTGTTCACCGCCGTCGATCCTGCCACCGGCCGCGACCTGTGGCAGGAGTCCCCGGTGATCGGGCTCTCCATGGTCTCCGACGACCGCCTCCTGCTCGACCTGGGTGACAGCCGGGAACGCGTGCTGGTGGACAGCCGCACCGGTCGTGAGCTCGCGTCGCGGCTGAGCGGCATCGCGGTCTTCGACCCGGTGCGGCAGGGTTCCGTCCTGCTCCTGCGCCCCAGCATCAGCCCGCTCGGCCGCACCACCGTCGCCCGGGTGAACCTCACCACCGGTGCGCAGAACGTGCTCGGCGCCCTGACGGTGGTGCCGGACCCGCAGAGCTGCCAGACCGTCCCCGGCTACCTGATCTGCCCCGGAGCGGACCGGTTCGTCGTCACGGCGGTGCCGAGCACCCCGGCGGTGCCGTCGTGAGCGTCATCGAACTGGGCGAGGTGGGCGCCGCCGGGCAGGAGCCGGAGAGCCACTCGGCGGGGCCCTGGTTCAACCCGCGGCTGTGGCGGCGCTGGGCGGCCGCGGGCGTGGTGCTCCTCTGCGTCCTGGTCCTGGGTGCGTCGGGACGGCCGGTGCCCCCGCTGGTGCACCGGGTCTGGGACGCCGAACTCGGCATCAGCTACCAGACGACCGTGCGCGAAGACGGCATCTTCGTGTACCAGCTGAAGGTCGACGGCGCGGAGCTCATCTCCTACGAACCGGCGACCGGGGCGGTGCGCTGGAAACGCGGGCTCGACGGAGCCCCGTCCTACCTGGCTCAGGGCATCGAGGCCGGCCTGCTGCTGATCTCCGGCGACGAGGAGTACGCCGAGATCGAACTCGAGGACGGCGGCCAGGGCACGATCGTCTACGCCGGTGCCACGACCGCCATCGACGCGAGGACCGGCGAACAGCTCTGGAAGCAGCCCGGGGAGGTGCAGGTCACCGCGCCCGACACGGTCCTGCTCGGCGAACGGACCAGGACCGGTGACCTCTCCTCGATCCGGGTGGTCCGCGCCCGTGACGGGTCGGACGTCTGGAAACGGACGGTGGCCGGCGCCGAGCAGGCGTCGGTGCAGCAGGACGGGCCGAGGCCCAGCCGGATCGTCACCGCCGACGCGCACGGCAACGTCACCGTCCTGAGATACGACGACGGCGCGATCGTCACCCGGCGGCGGCTGCCGTGGAGCCCGCCCCGGCCGAGCGCCGGGACCTTCAGCTATCTCACGATCGCGAACGACCTGGCGATCGTCGTCAGCCAGGACAACCTGGAGAGCGGCATCACCGCCTACCGGATCGACAACCTCCAGGAGGTCTGGCAGACCCGGGGCACCTCGTACGCCTTCCCGCAGGACTGCGGCCCCGTACTCTGCCTCGCGGAGAACACCGCCGTCTACGGCATCGACCCGCTCACCGGCCGGCGCCTCTGGAACCTGCCCGGCCGTGGCAGTGTCGTGCAGGTCGCCGACAACCGGCTGCTCGCCTCGACGGCCGGCCCCGAGCCGGCACACCAGGTGCTGCTGGAACCGGCCACCGGCAAGCCCGTCGGCGCCGGCGCACCCGGCTCGCCGCTCTCCAGCGCCCTCGGCCAGGAAGCGATCATCCTGGTGAACCGTTTCTACACCGCGGGTGCCTCCACCAGCTCGGTCACCCGCATGGACGTGCAGACCGGCCGGCTGACCCGGATCGGTATGGCGGAGGACGTCGACACCGGCCAGTGCGGCACCTCGGGGCACTACCTGGCCTGCGACTGGTCCGGCCGGCTGGTCGTGACTACTTTCGGCTGAGGTCCGAGTCACCGGCCAGGCGAGCGGCCCGGTCCGCGCCCGCGAGGGCGTCCAGGACCGCGTCGAGCTCGCCACCGAGCACCAGGTCGAGGTTGTACGCGGTGTAGCCGATCCGGTGGTCGGTGATCCGGTTCTGCGGGAAGTTGTAGGTCCGGACCCGCTCGGAGCGGTCCACCGTACGCACCTGGGCCTTGCGCGAGTCGGAAGCCGCCGCGTTCGCCGCGTCCTGTGCCGCCGCCAGCAGCCGGGAACGCAGGATGCGCATCGCCGACTCCTTGTTCTGCAGCTGGCTCTTCTCGTTCTGGCAGCTCACCACGGTGCCGGTGGGAAGGTGGGTGATCCGCACGGCGGAGTCGGTGGTGTTCACCGACTGGCCGCCCGGCCCGGACGAGCGGAACACGTCGATCCGCAGGTCACCGGGCTCGATCTGCACGTCGACGTCCTCCGCCTCGGGCAGCACCAGCACGCCCGCCGCGGAGGTGTGGATGCGGCCCTGCGACTCGGTGACGGGCACCCGCTGCACCCGGTGCACGCCGCCCTCCCACTTCAGCCGGGACCAGACCCCGTGGCCGCCCTCGGGCAGGCCCTTCGTCTTGACCGCGACCGAGATGTCCTTGACGCCACCGAGGTCCGACTCCTGCGAGTCGATCACCTCGATCACCCAGCCGTGCCGCTCGGCGTACCGGGTGTACATGCGCAGCAGGTCGCCGGCGAAGAGCGCGGACTCCTGGCCGCCCTCACCCGCCTTGATCTCGACGATCACGTCCTTGGCGTCGTTGGGGTCGCGCGGGATCAGCATCTCGCTGAGCTTCTCCTCGAGCGCGGGCAGCACACCGGCCACTTCCTCGACCTCCGAGGCGAACGCGGGATCCTCGGCGGCCAGTTCCTTCGCCGCGGTGAGGTCGGCACGGGCCGCCTCCAGCTCCTGGTTGGCGGCGTAGAGGGGCGCGAGTTCGGCGAAGCGGCGACCGACCCGGCGTACCAGTGCCTGGTCGGCGTGGATCGACGGGTCCTCCATCCGCTTCTCCAGGTCCTCGTACTCGGCGAGGAGCATGGTCAAACGGTCGTTGCTCATCGATCTCTCCCAGAAGCGAACCCAGCGGCGAATCAGCGGCGAAACCCAGCAGCGCAACCCACGACGAACCCGGCGAGGCCGGCGGCGGATGAGAGCGGCTCAAATGCCACGGCGCCCGCCCCGGAAAGCCGGGACGGGCGCCGTTGAAGCAGTTACTTCTTCTTCGCGGCAGTGACCTTGGCGTACTTGGCCTGGAACTTCGCAACCCGGCCCGCGGTGTCGAGGACGCGCTGCTTGCCGGTGTAGAACGGGTGGCAGGCGCTGCAGGTCTCGACGCGGATCTCGTCGCCCTTGGCGGTGCTACGGGTGGTGAAGGTGCTGCCGCAGGAGCAGATCACGTTGGTGGTCGTGTACTCCGGGTGGATGCCGCTCTTCATGTCTTCTCGGTCCCTCTCGATCGACGGGTCGCCGGGTCGCCGTCCGTGTGGAAAGCGTGAACCGGAACCCCTACTGGCCGATGTACCAGTCTGCCATGCCTGACGTACCGCACGGAAATCAGGAGGTGCAACTGGATTCGCCCTGGATAACGTGAGCGCCCCTCCCGGAATTCCCGAGCCGAAAGGCACCGCGATGACCCTGCTCAGCGACGTCCTCGATCCGGCCGAACTGGCCGCGGCGGTCGGCGGCGGGCTCGTCCGGCAGCAGCGGCACCCCACCCGCGACCTGGTCGTCTACAACTACACCGAGGCCTGCCAGTACAGCGGCGCCTGGACGCCGGTGACGCTGGCCTGCCGGGGCCTCGTCGTCGACGCGGCGGGCCGGGTCGCCGCTCGTCCGATGGTCAAATTCTTCAACCACACCGAGAGCCGCGCGCCCGTTCTCGACCCCGGTGCGAAGGTCGTCGTCACCGACAAGCTGGACGGCAGCCTGGGTGTGCTCTATCACGACGGTGAAGGCTACGCGGTCGCCACCCGCGGGTCGTTCGCCTCGGACCAGGCAGTGCACGCGACGAGCATTCTGCGGGCGCGCTATGCCGGGTTCGTCCCGCCGGCGGGCATGACCGTCCTCGTCGAGATCATCTACCCGGGCAACCGGATCGTCGTGGACTACCAGGGCCTGGACGACCTGGTCCTGATCGGTGCGGTGGAGATCGCGACGGGCCGCACCTTCGGCGCCGAGGCGGTGCCGGACTGGCCCGGACCGGTGGTGGAGACGCTCGGCTACGCCACGTTCGCCGAGGCGCTGGCCGCGGCGCCCCGTGACGGGCGCGAGGGCCTGGTCGTGCACTTCGTGGACGCCGACGCGCGCGTGAAGATCAAGTACGCCGATTACGTACGACTGCACCGGCTGGTCACCGGCCTCACTGCCCGTACCGTATGGGACGTCCTGGCCAACGGCGGCGACCTGGACGCACTCACGGCGCCGCTCCCGGACGAGTTCCATGTCTGGGTCAGCGGCATCGCCGCGGAGCTCACCGCGGCCGTCGAGGCCCGGGCCACCGCGGTCGAGGCGGCCTTCGCCGAGATCACCGCGGCGCTGCCGCCCGGCTGGGGCCGCAAGGAGTTCGCGGCGGCGGCGCTGCGTACCGAGTTCCGCGGCGAGCTCTTCCAGCGGCTCGACGGCAAGGACTACCGTCCCGGCCTGTGGCAGCGTGCCCGGCCGGCCGGTTGAGGAGACCTGGGGATGACACGACTACTGATCACGCGAGGACTGCCCGCCTCCGGCAAGACCACGTTCGCGCGCAAGCTCCAGCCGGACGTGGTCCGGGTCAACCGTGACGACCTGCGGCGCATGCTGCACGGGCAACGGCTGTTCACCCAGCGGGCCGAGGCGCAGGTGACGCAGGCGCAGCGGGCCGCCGTGGAGGCGCTGCTGCGGGCGCACGGCAGCGTCATCGTCGACGACACCAACCTGCGCGCCAAGACGGTGCGCGAGTGGGCCGAGATGGCGGCCCGTTTCGGCGCGTCGTTCGAGGTGCACGACTTCACCGACGTCCCGGTGGACGAGTGTGTCCGCCGGGACGCCGATCGGCCGGAGGACGAGCGGGTCGGCGAGGGCCAGATCCGCCGCATGCACGAGCGGTACCTGGCCGGGAAGAACCTGCCGCTGCCGGTGCCGTTCGTGGAGCGGGGCGGCCCGGGCACGGTCTACCGGCCGGATCCGGAGCTGCCGGAAGCGGTGCTGGTGGACATCGACGGGACCGTGGCGCTGATGGCGGGGCGCAGCCCGTACGACTGGGGACGGGTGGGAGAGGACGAGCCGAATCCGGCGGTCATCACCGCGGTGCGGGCGATGCACGCGGCGGGACACGCGATCGTCTTCTGCTCCGGGCGGGACGAGGTGTGCCGCCCGGAGACCGAGGCCTGGCTGGACCTGTTCGTCGGGGTGCCGTACGAGGCCCTGTTCATGCGGCCGGCCGGTGACAGCCGGAAGGACTCCATCGTGAAGCGGGAGATCTTCGACCGTGAGGTCAGCGATCGCTGGCGGATCGTCGGGGTGTTCGACGACCGTCAACAGGTGGTACGCATGTGGCGGGCGCTCGGACTGACCGTTTTCCAGGTCGCGGAGGGAGACTTCTAGGTGAAGTATCCGCGGACGTTCCATCTGCCCGACTCGCCCGGTGCGACCGATGATGATCGCATCCAGAGCGATCTGTCCTGGTTGGACGGCGAGCTCGTGGTGACCGAGAAGATGGACGGCGGGAACCTCACCTTCACCCGCGACTCGATGTACGCGCGCTCGCTCGACTCCGGCACCCAGCCCTGGGACCGGCCGGCGAAGGCGCTGTGGGCGATGACCGCCTATCGAATACCCGACGACTGGCGGGTCTGCGGCGAGTCCATGTGGGCTCGCCGCAGCATCGCCTACTCGGATCTGCCCGGCGTCTTCCTGGTCTTCGGCATCTGGGACGAGACGGACACCCTGCTGGGCTGGGACGACACCGTCGACTGGGCGCGCCGGCTGGAGCTGCCGATGGTTCCCGTCCTCTACCGCGGCGGCAGCCTCTCCGAGGCCCGCGCGGCATGGGCGGCCCAGCGCGACCCGGTGACCTCCGAGGGCTTCGTGGTGCGGGCGGCCGGGCGCATCGCCGCCACCGACTTCTCCCACAAGGTCCTCAAATGGGTGCGCCCCGACCACGTCCGCACCCCGGCCTCCTGGCGGCACCGCGACGACTTCGCCGTCAACGAGTTCGCCTGAGCTCCTCCTCGCTGCGGAGCAGGCAGAATTCGTTGCCCTCGGGATCGTGGAACACGACCCATCCGGTGCCGTCCGCCACCCGCAGGTCGTCGACCGGTTTGGCACCGATCCCGATCAGCCGCTCGTATTCCTCGTCCCGCGATCCCTGAACCGGCCGCAGGTCGAAATGGATCCGGTTCTTGCCCTGTTTCGGCTCCGGCACCTCGATGAAAAGCACCCGGTGCCGGCCGTCCGGCGAGATGATCATGCATTCCTCGTCGCCGGGCTCATTCGGATCCTCCGGATCGCCGGCATAACCCAGGACCTGCTGCCACCAGCTGCTCAACGCGAACGCATCAGTGGCGTCCACAGTCGTGTGCGAAACGAACGACGTCATTGCCTCACCCTATGACTTCGGTCGCGCTCCGTTCTTTCGTACGGCCGGCGAAGGGCTCTCGGAACATCGCGTGACTGCGGTTCCGGGCCGCCGCGCGGCCGCCGGGCTGAAGTGTCGGTGCAGGTCACCCAAACCTTTGCGGGGGCAGCCGCATCGGAAGAGGGTGTCGCTTCAGCCCGGCGGTCGCGCCGCGGCCCGCAATGGCGGGAAGACACCGCCGAGTTCCGAGAGCCGTTCGTCGACCGTACGAGAAAAGGGGTTTCCTAAAGCTTGTGCGGGCAACGGCTCGCACCGATGCTCGCCAGATCGGCCGCCTCCTCGTCCAGATAGAAAGCCGGCCGCAGGTCGAGTTCGTCGTAGTAGCGGTGGAACACCGGCGTGAGACCGCCGGACATCGGCGGAACGATCCAGGTCCAGTCCGCCGGGGTCGGCCGGCCCGCCTTCTCCTCGTTGCGGATGTGGGTCAGAAAGCGCTGCGACTCGGTGTGGTGGTCGCTCATCTTCACGCCGGCCCGTTCGAAGCTGTGCAGGACCGCCACGTTGAGCTCGACGAGCGCCCGGTCGCGCCAGAGGGTCGACTCGCGGCTCGTGTCCAGGCCCAGCCGGCGGGCGATCTCCGGCAGCATGTCGTAGCGGTCGGCGTCGGCCAGGTTGCGGGCGCCGATCTCGGTACCCATGTACCAGCCGTTGAACGGTGCCAGCGGATAGTGCACACCGCCGATGGTCAGGCGCATGTTGGAGATCGCCGGTACGGCGTGCCAGCGCAGGCCCAGCTCGGTGAACCAGGCGTGGTCGGGGTGACTGAGCGGCACCTCCCGGATCGCGCGCTCGGGCAGTTCGTAGAGGCGCACACCCTCGCCGGGCGTCTCGATGACCAGCGGAAGCACGTCGAACGCCTCACCCTTGCCCCGCCAGCCGTACCCCTGGACCGCCTTGGTGAAGCCGGCCAGCCGCGGGTCGCCGACCGCCCGCCCGTCCTCGGTACGGTAACCGGCGTAGCGGATGAGCTGCTCGTTCCAGATGCGCGCGTGCTCCCGGCCGGGCTGCGCCGGTGCGAAGATGCTGATCACCGGGCGGATCTGGCCGCTCCCGGCGGTCTGCAGGTGCTGCACCAGCAGGGAGAAGATCTCGTCCGCGGTCCGGGCCCGCCGCCGGTCCAGCACCATCAGGCTGCGCCAGTAGAGCCGGCCGATGCAGCGGCTCGCGTTGCGCCACGCCATCCTGGCACCGTGCGCCAGCTCGTCGGTGGTGTGCACATAGGTGCCGGTGGCGGCGATCTGCGCACGGACGATGGCGAGCCGGGGTTCGACCGGGCCGAGGCGCGGGTTCTCCGTGTAGCACTGCCGGAGGAAGTCCTCCGCCTCACCGGGGTCGGCGGGCGAATTCGGGTTCCACGGCTCCGTCGGATGGTCCCGGTAACCGGGCACGATCATCGAGGGCCTCCGGATTTTCGAGGGATGGGGATACCGGAGGTTCGCATGACCCCGTACAGGGCGAATCAGACAAGTTGTGCGACAAAAGCGACGCGACCCACCCGATTGGGTGGGTCGCGTCGCTTTTGTACGGTTACTCGCCTGGTGTGGACTTGGCAATCTGCATCAGGAACTCGATGTTGGTCCGGGTCTGCTTGAGCCGGTCCAGCAGGAGATCCAGAGCCGCGCCGGACTCCAGCGAGCTGAGCACCTTGCGGAGCTTGTGGATGATCGCCAGCTCCTCCTTACCCATGAGGATCTCTTCCTTACGGGTACCGGAGGCGGAGACGTCCACGGCCGGGAAGACACGCTTGTCCGCGATCTTGCGGTCGAGCTTGAGCTCGGCGTTACCCGTGCCCTTGAACTCTTCGAAGATCACCGTGTCCATCATCGAGCCGGTCTCGACGAGCGCGGTGGCGAGGATGGTGAGCGAGCCACCGTTCTCGATGTTGCGCGCCGCACCGAGGAAGCGCTTCGGCGGGTAGAGCGCCGTCGAATCGATACCACCCGACATGATGCGGCCGGAGGCCGGCGCCGCCAGGTTGTACGACCGGCCGAGCCGCGTCACCGAGTCGAGCAGCACGACAACGTCGTGGCCCAGCTCGACGAGGCGCTTGGCCCGCTCGATCGCCAGCTCGGCGACGGTGGTGTGGTCCTGCGGCGGACGGTCGAACGTGGCCGCGATGACCTCGCCCTTCACCGAGCGCTGCATGTCGGTGACCTCTTCAGGCCGCTCGTCCACGAGCACGACCATCAGGTGGCACTCGGGGTTGTTGTGCGTGATCGCGTTCGCCAGCGCCTGGAGCACCATCGTCTTACCGGCCTTGGGCGGGGAGACGATGAGCGCCCGCTGGCCCTTGCCGATCGGCATGACCAGGTCGATGACGCGGGTGGTGAGGATGTGCGGCTCGGTCTCCAGCCGCAGGCGCTCCTGCGGGTAGAGCGGGGTGAGCTTGTAGAACTCGGGACGCCGGCGCGCCTCGTCGGGCTCCATCCCGTTGATGGTGTCCAGCCGGACAAGCGGGTTGTACTTGTCCCGGCGCTGGTCGCCGCTGCTGTCACGCGGGGCGGAGCGAACCGCACCGGTGACCGCGTCACCGCGGCGCAGGCCGTACTTCTTGACCTGCGACATCGACACATAGACGTCGTTCGAGCCGGAGAGGTAACCGGTCGTGCGGACGAACGCGTAGTTGTCCAGCACGTCCAGGATGCCCGCCACCGGGACGAGGACCTCGTCGTCGGCGACATGCGGCTCGCGGGTCTCCCGCTGGCCGGTGTCACGCTGGTTGTCGTCACGGTCCCGGCCACGGCGACGGTCCCGGAAACGACTGCGCCGGCTCCGGCGGCCACCGTCACCCGAATCGTTGTCGTCATCGTCGTGACCCTGATCACGGTTCTGGTCCCGACCTTGATCACGGCCTTGGTCCCGACCTTGATCACGGCCTTGGTCGCGACCCTGATCGCGGCCTTGGTCGCGACCCTGATCGCGGCCCTGCTCCACGCGCGGGGCGCGGTCACGGTCGCGATCGTTGGACCGCTCAGTGTCACGCTGCTGGCCGTCACGCTGCTGGCCGTCACGCTGCTGGCTGTCACGCTGCTGGCCGTCACGCTGCTGGCTGTCACGCTGACCATCGCGCTGCTGGCCGTCACGCTGGCTGCGCTGACGGTCGCGGTTGCGCTCGCCCCGCTCGGGACGGTCGCCGCGCTCGGGACGCTGCTCGGTGGTCTCGACTGCCGGAGCAGCCTCCGGCGCCACGGCGGGAACGACGGCGGCAGCGGGAGCCTCCGCACTCTCGCGGGGCGCCGACTCACGCTCGCGGGGTGCCGAATCCCGGGTGCCACGCTCGCGGCGGCTCCGGGACGGACGCTCGGCCGCGGGCGCGGACTGCTCGGCAGCCGGGGCGGACGGTGCGGTTTCGGCCGGGGCGGCTGCGATTTGCGGTGCGGGGGCGGCCTCGACCGGGGCCGCCGCCTGGACCGGGGCGGGAGCCGGGGCGACCGTCTCGGCGTTGTTGGTACGCGGACGCGGCGCCGGCTCGGCAGCGGGCGCAGCAGCGGCAGCTCCGCCGCTCTGGCGCTCGGTGATCGCGGCGATCAGCTCGCCCTTGCGCATCCGGGCGGTGCCGGAGATGCCGAGGGAAGCGGCGAGGCTCTGCAACTCGGGCAGCAGCATCGCGGACAGCCCGGTGCCGCCGCGGCGGCGCTTCGTGGCGGTCGCGGTGGTGCCGGCGCCGTCAGCGACGTCAGAAACACCCGACGTCACGTCGGTGGTGTCGCTCAATGGATTCCTTCCGTCGGAAAAAACCCGAGATCACCCGGAGCTTGCAGCCAGGGCCGGGTGCCCTCGGAACCCGCTTCGCAACAGCGGCGCGGGAGTTTCGTGCAGCACGACAGCTCGACGGTGTCCCTGCCCGTCAGGCTTGACGAGTAGGTCTCGGCGAGTGCAGCGATCCATGAGATTGCTGCCCGGCGTATGCCTTGATGAGAGTTGAGACGGGCCATGACAGCCCAGAAATCTCGGGGGTGCGCCGAACCGCAGAGATCGCATGCTTCGCGGCTGTGCCAGTCCTTGCTTCGCGGCTGTGCTAGGTCAGAGCGTAATCAACTCGTGCGACCTGCGGCAACAGGACCCCGCTCGGCGTGTTCCACCATACCCCCTTTCACACAAGCACCGGCGTCATCCACGCCCAGCACTTCGCTGTGCCAGTGCGCGCCCGGCTGGAAATCGCCCGGGACCTCGGTCAACGCCAGCACGGTGGGCCCGGCACCGCTGACCACGGCGGCGACTCCGGCCGCCCGGAGAGCCGCCACCAGGGACGCCGTACCCGGCATCCCGGCGGAGCGGTAACCCTGATGCAGCCGATCCTCGGTGGCCGGGAACAGCAGGGACGGATCCTTGGTGAGTGCGTGCGTCAGGAGCGCCGCCCGCCCCGCGTTGAACGCCGCGTCCGCGTGCGGCACCTCGGAGGGCAAGGCGGCACGCGCGGTCGCGGTGTACCCACGCTCGGCGGGAACGAAAACCGTGGGGTGTACGCCCTCGGCCGGCGTCAGCCGCACCGCCCGCCCACCCGACTCCTCGGTCCAGGCGACGGTGAACCCGCCGAGAAGACAGGGTGCCACGTTGTCCGGATGACCTTCGATCCGGGCCGCGATTCGCAGCGCGGCCGCGTCGTCGAGCAGCCGCAGGCCGTCCCGGACCAAGCCGCGGGCGAGTTGCACACCACCGACGATGGCGGCCGAGGAACTGCCGAGGCCACGCGCCTGCGGAATCCGGTTCACGCACTCGAGCGCCACACCCGCGGGGCGCTCACCCAGCTCGTCGAAGGTCGCCAGCATGGCCCGGAAGACCAGGTGGCTCTCGTCGGCGGGCAGATCATCCGCTCCCTCGCCACGCACCGTCACCGTGAACGAGTCGCCGGTGACCCGGGCGGTCAGGTCGTCGTGGAGCGTCAGCGCCAGGCCCAGCGAGTCGAAGCCGGGACCGAGGTTGGCGCTGGTCGCCGGTGTACTGACGGAGACCGGTTCGGTGACGAAGGACAGGCCCATCGCCACATGCTAGGGCTTGATCAAATAAACGGAAGCGTCCCGGTACCGGTAAAGGGAGAATTAAGCCAATTCACGGGGTCTCGTGTGCCGGGGCGACCGGAGCCAGCCGGCGGGTCGCGATCCGCCAGCCGATCGCGTAGGTCAGCGTGATCAGCGCACAGGTGGCGATGATGACCTTCGGGTCGACGTGGTCGATCACGGCTCCGGCACCGAGCTGGCTGATCGCGATGGCGAGCGTCGCCAGCATCATGTCGGTGGCGAAGACCCGGCCGCGCAGTTCGTCCGGCACCTCCGCCTGCAACGCGAAGTTGGAGAGCACCCAGTTGGTGCCGCCGGCGAAGTGCGCGACGAAGACCAGCGCGAGCACCAGCGGGAACCACGGGGCGAAGGCCACACCGAGGTAGCCGACGCCGTACAGCCCCATCGACAGGGCCAGTCCGGGCAGCAGCCAGGCGGGCCGGTTCAGCACCGGCCGCATCACCAGCGGCCCGATCAGCGCACCCGCACCGCGCAGCGCGAAGAGCAGACCCGCACCGATCGCTCCCACACCGTGAGCGGCCGCGATCAGCGGGAAGACGGTGAGCACGCCGTTGCCGAGCCCGACCGCGGACTTGACGGTGACCAGGGCCCGCAGCCGCGGGCGCGCGGCGATGTAGCGCAGGGCCTCGAACAGCGCGTGCATCGGCCGCTCCGGCGCCTGCGCGCCGCGGGGCGCCTGCATCGGGCGCCGGATCCCGGCGGTGAGCACGGTCCCGGTGAGCAGGCAGATCGCGGTCACGGCAAAGCAGGCGTACGGCCCGAAGGCGCTGCTGACAACCCCGCCCAGCGAGGCACCCACCACGGTCATCGTGCCCCACGCGGATCCCGCCACGGTGTTCGCCGCGGGCAGATCCTCCGCGTCGACCACGTTCGGCAGGGCGGCCGAGGCGGCGGGTGAGTAGAACGCCTTCGACACCGCGATGGCGCCGACCGCGACCAGGGCGAGCGGGGCGGTGGCCGCCGATCGGACGGCGAACAGCAGCAGGACCGACAGGAACGCCGCCGAGTTCGACAGGATCAGGATCTTCCGCCGGTCCATCCGGTCCGCGATCGTCCCGGTGTACGGCAGCAGCAACGCGATGATCCCGGTGTCAGCGGCCAGCACCAGCGCGCCCCAGACGCCGCTGCCGGTCAGCTCCGGGAGCAGCACCAGCAACGGCACCATCACGAACCAGTCGGCACCGAAGACCACCAGCTCGGCACCGAACAAACGCCGGAAATCACGGTTGCGGGTAAGGACCGAGAAGGCGGATGGCACGTACCGCACCCTACCGGGAACCGGAAACGGCCGATGCCCGGCCGCCAGGGCCGGGCATCGGTATCCGCTTCTTCTAGTCGGCAGGTCTCTCCTGCTTGCGGGGCATCTTCAGCACCTCGAACTGGTCGGTGTACCCGCGGAGGGCACCGCCCGCCGGCTTCGGACCGTCGTCCGGCACGCTGACCGGCTCCGTCGCATCGTCCGCCGCCTCGTCCGCTGCCTCGCCGGCCGGTGCCGCGCTGTCCGGCGTGGCACCGCCGCTCTTGCGGAGACGCTTCGCGGCACGCTTGGCCCGCGACTTCTCCTTGCGGTTCTCCAACATGGTGTAGAGCGCCGGGACCAGGACCAGGGTCAGCAGGGTGGAGCTGATCAGGCCACCGATCACCACGATGGCGAGCGGCTGCGAGATGAAGCCACCCTCGCCGGTGAGGCCGAGCGCCATCGGGATCAGCGCGAAGATGGTCGCGATCGCGGTCATCAGGATCGGCCGCAGCCGGTGCCGGCCACCCTCGATCACCGCCTCCTGTACGCCGTACCCCTGGGCCCGGTAATGGTTGATCAGGTCCATCAGCACGATCGCGTTGGTGACCACGATGCCGACGAGCATCAGTACACCGATCAGCGCCGGGACACCCAGCGGGGTGCCCGTCACCAGCAGCAGGCCGATCGCGCCGGTCGCCGCGAACGGGATAGACACCAGCAGGATCACCGGCTGCAGGATGCTGTGGAAGGTCGCCACCATGATGATGAAGACGATCGCGATGGCCGCGAGCACGGCCAGGCCGAGCTGCGCGAACGCCTCCTGCTGGTCGGCGCTGACACCGGCGATCTCGTACTCCGCGCCGGGCGGCAGGTCGAGCGCCTCGAGCTTCTTCGTCAGGTCCTGGTTGACCTGGGTCAGGTTGGAGCCGGTGACCGCGCCGGTGACGCTGGCGGTGCGGTTGCCGTCAGCCCGGGTGACCGCCTCCGGTCCGCCCACCTCCTTGACGTCGGCCACCTGGTCCAGCGGGACGACACCACTGCTGGTGGTGAGCGGCATCGCACGGAGCGCGGCCGAGTCCGCCGGCGGGCTGCCGAAGGAGATGACGACGTCCTGGCTGGTGCCGTCCACGGTCATCTGGCCGGCCGGTGCGGCGCGGAACCTCGACGCGACGGTCTGACCGATCTGCGCCTCGGTGAGGCCGGCCTTCGCCGCCGCCTCGCGGTCCACCACGACGTCCAGGCGCGGCACGCTGGCGGCCAGCGTGGTGTCCACGTCGGCGACGCCGGTGATCTCGCTCATCGCCTGCCGTACCTGCTCGGTGGCGGCCTTGAGCACGTCGTTGTCGGCGGCGCTGACCGCCACCGAGAGCTCGCTGCTGCCCAGCCCGGAACCCTGCTGTCCGATCGAGATCTCACCGGCGCCGGTGAGCTTGTCGAACTCCGCGTTCAGCTCGTCGGTGACCTTCGCCGCGTCGGCGTCCTCGGCGAGCGCCACGCTGAAGGTGGCGGAGCCCGCGCCGCCGCCACCGGCGAACGGGTTGGCGGAGTTACCGCCCACGGTCACCTGGTAGGTCGTGACGTCGTCGCGCGCGGCGATGACCGCCTCGACCTTCTTGGCCGCCGCGTCGGTCGCCGCCAGGCTGGTGCCGGCCGGCAGCTCCTGGCTGACCGTGACGCTGTCCTGGCCCGACTCGTCCAGGAAGTTGGTTTCCAGCCGGGTGGAGAGGGCGAACGTGCCGATCAGGACCAGGATGCCGATCAGCACTGTGGTCCAGCGCCGGGTGGTGGCGAACCGGATCACCGGCAGGTAGCCACGCTGGAGCGGGCTGCGCAGTTCCTTCGCCTCGGCGGCCTTGCGGATCGCCTCGTTGTCGGCACCAGCGGGCGGCGGCTTGAGGAACCAGTACGCCAGGACCGGCACGATGGTCAGCGCCACGAAGAGCGAGGCCACCAGGGCCACCGTCACGGTGATCGCGAAGGACGAGAAGATCTGTCCGACCAGACCGCCGACCAGGGCGATCGGGGCGAACACGGCGACCGTGGTGAGCGTCGAGGCGACCACGGCGCCGGCCACCTCGCGGACGGCGGTGAGGATGGCGTGCACCTTCTCCTCGCCGTACTCGAGATGTCTCTTGATGTTCTCCAGCACGACGATCGAGTCGTCCACCACACGGCCGACCGCGATGGTCAGGGCGCCGAGGGTCAGCAGGTTGAGCGTGTAGTCGCCGAGCCAGAGGGCGATCAGCGCGACCAGCACGGACAGCGGGATGGAGACCGCGGTGACCAGCGTGGACCGGACGCTCATCAGGAAGACGAGGATCACCACGACGGCCATCACGAGGCCGAGAAGGCCCTCGGTGGTCAAGCTCTCGATCGACCGCTCGACGTACGGCGCCTGGTCCGTGATCACCGTCAGCGTGGCGCCGGAGTCCTTCTCCAGGTCGTCGAGGATGTCCCGCACCTCGTGCGAGATCGACACCGGGTTGCCGTCCGGGCGCGCGGTGACCGCGATGCCGAGGCTGTTGACCCCGTCGGTACGCGTGTACGACTCAGCGGTCGGCAGCTTGCGCTCCACCGCGGCGACGTCACCGAGCCGCACCGGACCGCGTGAACCGGTCAGGTAGACGCCCTTGAGCTGGTCGACGGTGGTGAGCGGTGTGCCCACCTGCACGGTCAGCGACTTGTCGCCCTCGACCACCGCACCGGCCGGGATGGAGACCCCGTTCGCCTGGAGCACTGTCGTCAGCGATGCGGGGTTGACCCCGGCGGCGCCCATCTTCGCGAGATCCGGCGTGATCACCACCTGCTCCTCGCGGGCACCGGTGACCTGGGTGTCGCGAACGCCCTCGATGCCGTTCAGCTCCGGCACGACGGTCTCGTTGAGCCGGTTGAGCAGGTCGGCCTCGTCGTCACCACCGGACGCGGCCAGCACGATCGCCGGGATGTCGTCGGTACCGCCGGCGAAGACAGCCGGGTCGACGTTCTCCGGCAGCTGCGACTGAATCCGGTTCACCGAGGTGGTGACCTGGTTGACCGCGGACTCGATGTCCGTGCCGAACTCGAAGAGCACGACGACGCTCGACACGTTCTCGCGGGAGGTCGACGTCACGGTGTCGATGCCGTCGATCCCCTTGACGGCATCCTCGATCGGCTTGGTCACCTGCGTCTCGACGGCCTCCGGCGAGGCACCGGGAAGCACCGCGCTGACGAACGCGGCGGGCAGCTCGATCGAGGGAAAGAGCTGCTGCTTGAGAGATGGGATCGCGTAAAGGCCGAAACCGCTGATCACCAGGGCGATCAGGGCGACGAGACCTCGATTGGCAAGGCTGAGCCGTGTCAGAGCTGACATGGGCACTCCCCCGAGAAAAGTTCGGTCGATACTGATAGTTTGCCTGACACGAACAAATGGTTTTCGATGGGGGTCCCCTGGTACCGTCCCTCATCAGGTGGAAGCCACCACGCCACCGGCACGTCACCGAAGGAGCGGGCGCTGAGCCAGGAAGAAAAGCTCATCGCGGATATCATGGGCGCGCAGATCCGGCTTGAGCATTTGTTCGCCGACGACCGCTCCGACCCGCTCTTCTCGTCACACCTGACGATGTCGCAGCTCAAGATCATGCTGCTGCTGTCACGGCGCGGCACCCTTGCTGGTGGAGAGCTGGCCCGCATGCTCGGCGTCGGCGCGGCAACGCTCAGCGGCATGATCGACCGCTTGGTCGTGCAGGACCTGGTCACGCGCACGGAGGACCTGAACGATCGGCGGGTGCGCCGGATCGGTCTCACGAAAGCGGGCACGGAACTCATCGAGGGCATCATCACGGCAGGCGTGGCCAAACAGCGGGAACTCCTCAGCCGGCTCTCAGCCGAGGAACTGACGATCGTGGCCCAGGCGATGGAACTGCTGGTGCGCGAGGCGGGATGCCAGGCGGCAGCCGCGGCCGAAGCCAGTCTTTCAGACCCGGCCGCGATAACCCCGGCTTCCGGGGAAGCCCAGCGCGATCAGAGCGACTAGCGACTCCCCAGGCGATCAGCATTCGCCTTGCGCGACCCCGCCTCGGCGATCGGCTCCCGTCTCACTCACCCGTGAGGCAGGCGCTACGCCAGGTCGAGGGCCTTCGCGGCGATCAGGGCGTCGTTCGCGATGACGGTCGGGGACGGTGCGGTCGAGATCGCCCACTCCGGGTCCTTCAGGCCGTGACCGGTCACCGTGCAGACCACCCGCGAGCCGGCCGGGATCTTGCCGGCCGCGGCCTGCTGGAGCAGGCCGGCGACACTCGCCGCGCTGCCCAGCTCGACGAAGACGCCCACCTCGCGGGCGAGCAGCCGGTACGCGTTCAGGATGTCCCGGTCGGTGACCGCCGAGATCAGGCCGTCCGAGGCGTCCCGGGCGTCGAGGGCCTTCGTCCAGCTCGCCGGGTTGCCGATCCGGATCGCGGTGGCGATCGTCGACGGGTTCTCGACGACCTTGCCGTTGACGATCGGTGCGGCGCCGGAGGCCTGGAAGCCGTACATCTTCGGCAGTTTGGTGGAGTTGCCGTCGGCCTTGTCCTCGAGGTAACCCATCCAGTACGCGGAGATGTTGCCGGCGTTGCCGACCGGCAGGCAGTGGATGTCGGGAGCGTCGCCGAGCGCCTCGACGATCTCGAAGGAGGCGGTCTTCTGCCCGTGCAGGCGGAAGATGTTCACCGAGTTGACCAGGGAGACCGGGTAGTCCTGGGAGAGCTTGGAGGCGAGCGCGAGGCAGTCGTCGAAGTTGCCGTCGACCTGGAGCAGCCGGGCGCCGTGCACGAGGGCCTGCGCCAGCTTGCCCAGCGCGATCTTGCCCTGCGGCACCAGCACGGCACAGGTGATCCCGGCCCGCGCCGCGTAGGCGGCGGCGGAGGCGCTGGTGTTGCCGGTGGACGCACAGATGATCGCCTTGGCGCCCTCCTCGACCGCCTTGGACACGGCCATGGTCATGCCGCGGTCCTTGAACGATCCGGTCGGGTTGGCGCCCTCGACCTTGAGGTAGACGTCGGCGCCGACCCGCTGGGAGAGGACCGGCGCCGGAACCAGCGGCGTGTTCCCCTCGTGCAGCGAGACCACAGGTGTGGCGTCGGTGACCGGCAGCCGGTCCCGGTACGCCTCGATCAAGCCCCGCCACATGGCCGCACTCCTCACTTCAAGCCGCACGAACGCGCACAGCGTGACGCAGTCACCCGATCTTTGGGACCGAATGCCCACTATTCAGGACGATGGCGGACGGCTTCGACGTTGTCGCCGTCCGGGTCGCGCACGAAGGCGCCGTAGAACCTCGAAGGCACCCCATGGTGCCAGCACCTCGCCGTGGAGCACACCGCCGCGGGCGAGGTCGGCACATCGGATCCCACCCGGTCCAGCACTAGCCGGCGCCGCCCTCGACCCTCAGCACGCTCGCGATCGAACGGACGATGTCCAGACGCGACAGTGCCTCGACAGTGGCCGCCAGGGCCGCGTCGGGTGCGCTGTGCGTCACGATGACCAGCTTCGCGTCGTCCGCGCGGCCGGACTGGCGCACCGTCGCGATGGAAACCTCGTGCTGGGCGAAGACGCCTGCCACACTCGCCAGGACACCCGGCCGCTCGGCCACGTCGAGGCTGATGTGGTACCGAGTGAGGGACTCGCCGATCGGGCGGACCCGCAGCTCGGCGTAGTTGCTCTCGCTCGGGGCGCGGGAGCCGGTGAGCTTGTTGCGCGCCGCCGCGACGATGTCGCCCAGGACCGCGCTGGCGGTCGGACGGCCGCCGGCACCACGGCCGTAGAACATCAGCGGGCCGGCCGCCTCGGTTTCCACGAAGACCGCGTTGAACGCGTCGCCCACGCTCGCCAGCGGATGGCTGAGCGGGATCATCGCCGGGTGCACGCGGACGCTCACCGAGTCCGCACCGCGCTGCGCGATGCAGAGCAGCTTGATCGTGCAGCCCATCTCCTTGGCGCTGGCCATGTCACCGGCCGTCACCCCGGTCATGCCCTCCCGGAACACGTCGGCGGCGGTGACCCGGGTGTGGAACGCGAGTGAGGCGAGGATCGCGGCCTTCGCGGCGGCATCGAAGCCTTCGATGTCGGCGGTGGGATCAGCTTCCGCGTACCCCAGCTCGGTGGCCTCCTCCAACGCCTCGCTGAAGCCCGCCCCGGTGGACGCCATCGACGAGAGGATGAAGTTCGTCGTGCCGTTCACGATGCCGGTGACCGCGGTCACGCGGTCGCCGTGCAGCGACTCACGCAGCGGGCGCAGCAGCGGGATCGCACCCGCCACCGACGCCTCGTAATAGAGATCGGCACCGCCCTCGGCGGCGGCGTCGTGCAGCGCGCCGCCGTCCTCGGCGAGCAGCGCCTTGTTGGCGGTGACCACGCTCTTGCCCGCCCGCAGTGCCTCGACCAGCCAGCCGCGGGCCGGATCGATCCCGCCGACGACCTCGATCACCACGTCCACGTCGTCGCGCTTGACCAGGCCCAGCGCGTCGGTGGTGAACAGCGACGGGTCGACCGGGAGATCACCACGCTCCCGGCCCGGCCGGCGCACCGCGACGCCGACCAGCTCCAGCGGTGCGCCGATCCGGGCGGTCAGGTCGTCGGCCTGCTCGTGCAGCAGCCGGACCACTTCGGTGCCGACGGTGCCGCAGCCGAGCAGTGCTAGGCGGACCTTCTTCGCTGGGCTCATCCAACATCCAATGCAAGCAGGTCGTCCTCGGTCTCGCGCCGCACGATGACGCGGGAGGCGCCGTCGCGCACCGCCACCACGGGCGGCCGAGGAACGTGGTTGTAATTGCTGGCCATGCTCCGGCAATAGGCACCGGTGCCGGGCACCGCAACAAGATCTCCGGGCTGCACGTCGGCGGGCAGGAATTCATCCTTCACGACGATGTCCCCGGATTCACAATGTTTTCCCACAACTCGGGCCAGCATCGGCTCCGCGGTACTGGCCCGGTTCGCCAGCGTGGCCGAGTACGAGGCGTCGTACAGGGCGGTCCGGATGTTGTCGCTCATGCCACCGTCCACACTGACGTAGGTGCGGATGCCGTCGACGTCCTTGACCGTCCCCACCTCGTAGAGGGTGAAGACCGCCGGGCCGACGATGGCCCGTCCCGGCTCGATGGAGAGCCGCGGCACGCTCAGCGACGCCATGTCGCACTCCGACTCGACGATCTTGTTGATCCGCTTCGCCAGATCACCGGCGGTCGAGGGGTCGTCCTGCGTGGTGTACGCGATACCGAAGCCACCGCCGAGGTCGAGCTCCGGCAGCTCCACCCCGCGGGCGTCGCGGATCTGCGCCTGGAGCTCCACGATCCGCCGGGCGGCCACCTCGAACCCGCTGGTGTCGAAGATCTGCGAGCCGATGTGCGAGTGCAGCCCCCGCAGGTCGAGCACGCCCTCGTCGAGGATCCGCGCCGCCGCCTCGAACGCCGCACCGCCGGCCAGCGAGAAGCCGAACTTCTGGTCCTCGTGCGCGGTGGCGATGAACTCGTGGGTGTGCGCCTCGACGCCGACCGTGACCCGGATCAGCACACCGGGCCGCTTGCCCAGCTCGGTCGCCAGCGCGCTCAGCCGGGCGATCTCGTGGAACGAGTCGACGATGATCCGGCCCACCCCGGCGTCCAGTGCCCGGCGCAGCTCGGACTCCGACTTGTTGTTGCCGTGGAAGCCCAGCCGCTCGGGCGGGAAGCCGGCCGCCAGCGCCACCGCCAGCTCGCCGCCGGAGCAGACGTCGAGGAACAGGCCCTCCTCCTCGATGATCCGGACGACCGCCTTGCAGAGGAACGACTTGCCCGCGTAGTAGACGTCGGCGTCGGCGAACGCCGCGGCGAACTCCCGGCAGCGGGCCCGCAGGTCCTCCTCGTCGAGCAGATAGGCGGGCGTGCCGTACTCGGCCACCAGGTCGGCGACGCCGACCCCGCCGATGGCGAGATCCCCGGCCTCGGTGCGACTCACGGTCCGTGGCCAGAGTTGCGGCACGAGGGCGTTGACGTCCTTGGGGGTACGCAGCCAGGCCGGCCCGCGATTACCGAGGTCACCGTGCAGGGCCCCGGCCTCGTGTGCGCGCATGCCTACATCCTCTCCGGAGCCGAGACGCCGAGCAGGCCCAACCCGTTGGCGATCACCGTACGAGTGGCGTCGTTGAGCCACAGCCGGGCGCGGTTGCCGTCACCGATCGGCTCGTCGCCCTTCGGCAGGATCCGGCAGGCCGGCTCGTCGTAGAACCGGTGGTACGCCCCGGCGATCTTCTCCAGCAGCCGGGCCACGTGGTGCGGCTCGCGGTGCTCCGCGGCGAACGCGACCGTCTCCGGGTACTCACCGAGGGTCTTGAGGAGCTCGTTCTCCTTGTCGTTGGTGAGCAGCTCGGGACGGAAGTCGCCCGGCTCGCCACGGGTCAGGCCGACCTCCGCGGCGTTGCGTGCCGCCGACGCGGTGCGGGCGGCCACGTACTGCACGTAGTAGACCGGGTTCTCCCGGCTCGCACTCGTCCACAGGTCGATGTCGATGTCGATCGGGGAGTCGCTGGAGTACCGGGCGAGCGCGTACCGGGTGGCGTCGACGCCGAGTGCCTCGACGAAGTCCTCCAGGGTCACCACCGTGCCGGCGCGCTTGCTCATCCGGACCGGCTCGCCGTCACGGACCAGGTTCACCAGCTGGCCGATCAAGATTTCCAGGTTTTTCGCAGGATCGTCGCCGAAGCACGCGGCCATCGCCTTCATCCGGCCGATGTAGCCGTGGTGGTCGGCGCCCAGCATGATCACGACCCGGTCGAACCCGCGCTTGCGCTTGTCCAGGTAGTACGCGCAGTCGGCGGCGAAGTAGGTCCAGTCCCCGTCCGACTTGCGCAGCACCCGGTCCTTGTCGTCACCGAAGTCGGTGGTGCGCAGCCAGGTCGCGCCGTCCAGCTCGAAGATGTGGCCCTGCTCGCGCAGCCGGTCCAGGGCCTCCTGCAACTCGCCCCGGTCGTGCAGGTCCTTCTCGTTGAAGTACGTGTCGAACTCGACGCCGAAATCACCGAGCGACTTCCTGATCTCGGCGAACATCAGCTCGACGCCGACCTGGCGGAACGTCTCCTGTGCCTGGTCGTCGGAGGTGTTCAGCACGTCCGGGGAGCGCTTGACCACGTCCGCCGCGATCTCCGCGATGTAGGCGCCGCCGTACCCGTCGTCGGGGGCCGGCTCGCCCTTCGCGCTGGCCAGCAGCGACCGGGCGAACCTGTCGATCTGGGAGCCGGCGTCGTTGAAGTAGTACTCAGTGCCGACGTCGGCGCCCGCGGTGCGCAGCAGCCGGGAGAGCGCGTCGCCGACGGCCGCCCATCGGACCCCGCCGATGTGGACCGGGCCGGTCGGGTTCGCCGAGACGAACTCCAGGTTGATCCGTTCACCGGCGAGGCGGTCGGTCCGGCCGTACGCTGAACCGGCCAGCACGATGTCGCGGGCGAGCACGCCCGCCGCGGCGGCGTCCAGCCGGATGTTGAGGAAGCCGGGCCCGGCGATCTCCACCGACTTGATCCCGTCGCGACGGCCCAGCTCCTCGGCGAGCGCGGCGGCCAGCTCACGCGGGGGGACCCCGGCCTTCTTGCCCAGTTGAAGGGCGAGCGTCGAGGCGTAGTCGCCGTGCTCGGGGTTGCGGGGTCGCTCCACCGTCGTCGTCGCGGGAAGCGCGGCGACGTCGATGCCGCGCGTCTCGAATACGGCACGAGCAGCTGAGAGAACGGTGTCAGCAAGGTTGGCGGGAGTCACTCGGCCATGCTATCGGGGGTAGACTTCTGCGTTCGGCGGCCACCCGAGCCCCGCCCTTCCATTTTTGACGAATCGACGAGGCGCGATGAGCATGAGCACGCCGGGGCCCGAACGGGTCCCGTCCACCGTCAAGGTCGACAAGACCACCGGCCAGGGCAAGCCCCCGGCGGGCAAGTCCGGCGGCAACCGGCCAGGTGGTAACCGCCCGTCCGGCAAGGGCGGCGGCAAGGGCCGCAAGCCCGTCACCCCGGTCAAGGTGGCCGGCGGGCGCAACTGGGGACCAACGCTGGTCGTCGGCGTCGTCGTGCTGATCGCCGCGGGCATCATCGGCTACGGCGTGTTCGCCTCGGTCCAGGGTTCGCGGCCCTGGGAGGACCAGGTCGCCGAGATCGACGGTGTCGTCAACTACCGCGCTCAGAAGAACGCGCAGATCGACGACCGGACCCACAAGGAGGGTCCGCAGACCTACGCGACCAACCCGCCGGTCGGTGGCGCGCACAACCAGGCCTGGCAGAACTGCATGGGCGACATCTACAGCCAGCCGATCGCCAACGAGCACGCGGTGCACAGCCTCGAGCACGGCGCGGTCTGGATCACCTACAAGCAGGGCCTCGGCGCTGACCAGGTGTCCGCACTGCAGGCCAAGGTCGAGGGCAAGGACTTCATGCTCATGTCGCCCGTGGCCAACCTCGACAAGAACGTCTCGGTGCAGGTCTGGGGCTACCAGCTCAAGCTCGACGACGCGAACGACGGCCGCATCGACGACTTCATCAAGGCCACCCGTGTGAAGGCCTCGATGGAGCCCGGCGCCCCGTGCTCCGGCGGCAACACCACCAGCGACCCGGTCGCTCCCGCCGCCCCCGCCGCCGGCGCGACGGGTGCCGCAACCGAATGACCTCGGAAGCACTCTCCCCGGGCGCGGTGGACGCGCCCGGGGAGGACGCACCAGGCAGCCGCCGCCCCGGCTACCTCGGCGTCGTCCTGCTCCTCGTCGGCCTGCTCCTAGGAGTGGCCGGCGGCCTGGTCCTCCCCCGTCTCAGCCAGCCCGGCGACGACTCGGTCGAGGCCGGCTTCCTGCGGGACATGTCCACCCACCACGCACAGGCCGTCGAGATGGCGATGATCGCCCACACCGGCTCCGCCACGCCGCAGATCGTCACCCTCTCCAGCGACATCGCCCTCACCCAGCAGGCCCAGATCGGCTACATGCAGGGATGGCTGCGCGACTGGCACCTCGACCCCACCGGCACCCAGCCACCGATGGCCTGGATGCCCAACTCCGCCGGCTCGATCGTCGACGGGCTGATGCCCGGCATGGCCACCTCCGAGCAGATGGCCACCCTGCGCAAAGCCACCGGCAAAGACCTCGACGTCCAATTCCTCACCCTGATGCGCGCCCACCACCTCGGCGGCGTCCACATGGCCCAGGAAGCCGTCGAACTCTCCGACGACGAGAACGTGGACTGGATCGCACAGAGCATGGTGAGCGCTCAGCAGGGCGAGATCCAGCTGATCGACTCCCTGCTCAAGCAGGCCCAGGCAAGCTGACAGACGCGGTTCGGAGAGCTGGTAGGCGACACCGCCGGAACCGGTTGGCAATGGCTCCGGCGGGCCTGCTAGGCTTCTGAATCACTGGGCCCCCGTAGCTCAGGGGATAGAGCGTCGCCCTCCGGAGGCGAAAGCGCAGGTTCGAATCCTGCCGGGGGCACAATTTTTTCTTTCCGTGGTTGGCGTTCGCAAGGCGAATCCCGCACCGCGCTTTCGAAACATAATCTGCGGATGTGTTGGCCTCCGCTCTCCATCACCCCACGCGATACCTTCGCCGGCGGAACTCTTTCTTCGCCTGTTTCATAAAGCTGCGGAGTGCATTCCGCACGGCCCATAGCATCGTGACGCATTCAGGGCGTCAGCGACGGCCTCCACGATGCGGGTAGCAGTCCGTACTGCGCGAATCGCTCGGGAAGCGTGCGAAGCCTTAGAGCAGCGGGGCAAGAGAGGCCGAGGCTTTGCCGCGATCCGGCGCGACCGCAGCCGTCCCATTGTCCGCGGCAAGCTCGGCTTTCCGCGCGGCCGGCTGGACCACAGATCCAGCGTCTCGCGCGGCCGGCTGGGCCACAGATCCGGCGTCTCGCGCGGCCGGCTGGGCCACGGCGTCAGCGTCTCGCGCGTCAGGCTGAACCGCGAATCCAGCGCCGCGCGCGCCCGCCTGGACCGGCTCCTGACCGTGCGCGGACCCGGCCTGCGGCTCCGGTGCGGGGAATCCGAGCCACGGCGCCTCATGAGGGCACACCGCGTCGTGCGGCGCACCCTTGCCGACCGGGATGGCGATCGGCGGCACCTCTCGGGCCGCCCGCTCCAGGATGTCGGGGTAGGGCCGTACGCCGATGCCGGGTTCACCGGGGACCGCGATGTGGCCGTCCTTCATGATGAACGGCGGTGTGACGTCCTGCTGGAAGAACCGGTCCGAGGCCGAGAGGTCCCCGACCAGTGTGAAGTTCGGCAGGGCGGCCAGCGCCAGGTTGGCCGCGCGCCCGATGCCGGTCTCGAGCATGCCGCCGACCCAGACCTGCGCGCCGTGCTCGGCGCAGACGTCGTGGATCTGCTTGGCCGCGAGGTAGCCGCCGACCCGGCCAGGCTTGATGTTGATGATGCTGGCGGCGCCCATCTTGATCGCGGTGATCGCCTCGGCGGGTGAGGTGACCGACTCGTCCAGGCAGACCGGCGTACCTTTCGCCAGGCGGCGGCTGAGCAGGACATGTCCCCAGAGGTCGTCGTAGGGGAACGGTTGCTCGATCATCAGCAGGTTGTATTCGTCCAGCCGGACCAGGTCGTCCAGGTCGTCCCAGGTGTAGGCGCCGTTCGCGTCCACCTGCAGCGGCACGTGGTCGCCGAAGCGCTCACGCACCTGGCGCACCGGTTTCTCGTCCCAGTCTCGCTGGATCTTCAGCTTGATGCGCTGGTATCCGGACTCCAGATAGCCCTCGACGGCGTCCAGGAGCTCGGGGACGGAATCCATGATGCCGACCGAGACGCCGGCCGGGACGATGTCGTGCTCCGCACCGAGACGGCTTGCCAGCGACACACCGGCCAGCTGGAGTTCAGCGTCCAGGATCGCGGTCTCCAGGGCCGCCTTGGCCATCAGGTGACCCTTGATCGCGGTGAAAGCGGACGCGGCGTCCTCCGCGGTCACCTCTGGCAGGTCCTGGATCAGCGGAATGAGGAACCGCCGCATCACGTCGACGGCGGCGTTGAGGTATTCGGCCGAGAAGCACGGCTCCTGCATGGCGACGCACTCGCCCCAGCCTTCGACACCCTCGGGCGTGCGGACACACACCAGCAGGGCATCGCGGTGGTACTCAGTCATGAAGGACGTGCGGAACGGCGCGACCAGGGGCAGCCGCACCACCCGGAGTTCGATCGACTCGACTCTCACGACTCGTACGCCGCGCTCATGCTGCTGGGCAGCAAAACGTACTCGCGGTCCTTGCTCATCCCCACGACCTGATAGCCGTCGGCGAACAGTGACAGGAATCGGTCACGGACCTCGAATCGCATGCGCTTCGCCTGCTCGGGTTCCGCTTCTCGAAGCATCCTGATGTCCTCCGGTACGGCGATCACCTGCGCGCCGGGCACGACAGCGGCGTGCCGGCGGAGCCCGGGATCCCCGGTCATCGCCTCCTCGACCCACTCCGAACGAAGGGGCCACTCCACCAGAAGACGATCGGTGCGGTCGTTGGTGTTGGCTCCGTCGTCCATCCGACCGTAGAAGTCGGGCCGGTACTCGGTGACGCGGGCGCCCAGTTTGCACAGGTTGAAGTAACCATTGCGGGAGACCAGCGGGTCGAACGTCCACGTGACGATGTCCAGGCCGTTGTCCAGGGCCCACTGCCGCTGGTGCCGTTTGAGCACGAAACCCGTGCCCCGGTTGCGGCCGGGCTGGTAGACGCCGGTGATGTGCGAGTGCAGCCGGTCCACCTTGCCGTCGCAGGCGCCGAAGACCCCCACGGTGCACCCGATCAACTGGTCGTCGACATAGGCCCCGGCCACGTAGTTCCCGGAGTGGGCGAGGGTGCGGAGCATGCTGGTGCTGATCACCTCGCCGCGCTCCGCGTCGCTCCCGGCCTCCCAGACGGTCCACAGCAACCGCGCGGCGGCCTCCAACTGATCGCCGGTCCGCAGCATGATCACTTCCGGACTGGCGCCCAGCGAAGCGACCCCGTGGGCATCCGGTGAGCCGGCCTTTTCGGCCCCCACCTCCAGCGCGGATCGCCGCTCAGCCACGGCACCTCCGGTCTTCACCACCGCTACCTACCGTTCATGCGCCGGAACGCAGAGCACAGTCTTTGTCGAGCCTGGAGTCATGACCTTGATCGAATGCCGGGACGGCTGATTACGCAGAAAAGCCGAGGCACGACCTTACGACATGAACGGCAGCGCTCCAAATAGCCTACTCGCCACTTCCGCGCCTGTTCAGTCGCTTTCGAAAAGGGGCATGACGACAATCTCGCTGCTCAACGACCTGGGCGCGGTTGATTGGATCTTTCCAAGATCTTTACCAGGCCGCCCGGCGCGCCGGGTCGTAATGCCCCGAACGTGTCGCTTTCTGGGAACTTACCCCTATGGCAATCCGATGAACCGTCAGCGACGTGCCGTTCACGGAAAGAGTGTGGGCGTCTCGGCCGACCGATTGACCAACGCGGCAGCCATCGCCATCTGATCCCGGATTCGCCGGACCGAGGCGTCCCATTGCCGGGACAGTCCGGGGCGGCCTTCGAGCCCTTCCCACACCGACAGGGCAAACCCGCCCAGCCGGGCGGCCGGCATCCAGAGGTGAAGCAGGTGGTCCACGGCCGGCCTGAGCCGTTGCAGGCTCTGAGCGGGCTCCTCGACACCGATCTGGCTCTGCTCGATGACGGTGAGCAGCGCTGTCAGGAGCCAATCGTGGAGGGCCAGGTCCTCACAGAGGTCGACGATGTCCTCGATCGACTCCGGACCGAGAGCCAGGCGCACCGTACGGAGACCGTTCTCGCGCACGGTGAACCGCACCTTGACGCCCTCGACGTTCGGGTCGATCAGGGCAGCCCAGCGCAACACCGTACGGCGTGCCCGGATCGGCAGTCGGCGGTCCAGCACCGAGGAGCTCTGGACATCGGTCACCAGCCGGTTGCAGAACGCGCCCATCCCCATGGTGGAGACCGGCTTGTCCGCCGTCAGATGCGCGGCGGCCACGCCGAGCAGATCAGCCCGTCCGATCGTCTCCACCACGCCGGGTTGCGCGAGATAGTGCGACCAGGGGCGCCGATGCCCGCCGGCCACCGGCACGATCCGGGTCAGCGCCGAGCCCTGGAGCACGCGTCCCCCGGTGAGGCAGACCCGGCCGGTCAGGGTACCCACGCCACGCACCCGCGGGCCGGAGCGGGAGACGATGCGGCAGTCCACCCCGGTGAAGGTCATCGGGCTGACCGCGAAGCCGATCGGGCGCTCATAGACGCGCACCCGCTCTCCGGGCAGCAGTGCCAGCGCGCTCTCCGCAAGCTCGCGGGGCACTCCGGCGGAGTGCCGCAGCGCCGCGGTCTGCACCTCACCGAGGACCAGCACCACGCACCGGTCCGGTGTCCACGAACAGATATTCGGTACGGTCGACCACCGCGGCCGGCAGATCGAGTTTCTCGTCGGTGGCGCGGGCCTCGATCTGTTCGAGCACCTTGGGGTCCACGGCCACCTGCTGGAGGATGGTCCGCACCGCGTTCTCGACCGGCAGGAAGAGCGGGGCGCAGACAGTCATGGTGCGGTACGCGCTGAACGGTGCCGGGTTCTCGGTCAGCTGCAGCACCATCGGCAGAGCTCGCCAGTCCTCCGGGAGGTTGTCGTTGGCGAGGTCGTCGTCGGGGAGCGGCTGCGGCACCGTCAGGCGGCGCCCGTTGTCCCGGAGGACCCCGAGCCGCAGGAGCTGCCAGACCGCCGCCAGCATCGCGCACGACCAGAGCCGGCCGTTGTCGCCGTCGCGCCACAACTCGATGTCGGCGAAGATCGAGTGGTTCACCGCCGCGTTCTCCGAGGGCGGCAGCCACGACGCCGCCCGCTTCATCGCCTCGTGGTGGTCGGTGGACGGCGAACGCTGGCCGTTACAGAGCCATCCGGTCTGCTGCACCGGGGGCCGCGCCCCGGTGGTCTCCGGCGGCGGGTCCTCCACGACCCGGGCCAGCACGAGTTCGGCCGGCGACAGATTGTCCGGCGGGTCCGCCATCGGCTCCGCGAGATCGGTGGCGGCCGGTTTCGCCGGGTCGGCGCAGCCGCTTTCCCGCGCCAGATAATCTATGGTCAAGCCGCTCTCCCGAGCCGCCGCACGCAGTTTCGGAATGAGTATCCGGGGCGAGTCCAGCTCACCGAAATAATCGTCGATCAGGACGCAGGTGCTGACTCGAGCGGTCTTTCTGCTGAGCGAGTCCTGACAGGCGGAGCGGGCCACGTCGGCCCATCGGCCGATGCGACGGAAATGGTCGACGAAGAACTTCACATCTCGATCCATGTCGGGCGCGTAGAAGTGACCCACCTCAACCGAGAGGTGCGCCAGCGGTATGGATTCGACCCGTGGATCGGCTGTCGATTCGAAGAATTCGGCGTCGGCTCTCATCAGCTTGCCCACATCTCGTCGTCCACCAGGCTGCTGGCCAGATCGTCGAACGCCTCCACCGTCTTGCGGTTCGCGATGTCCCTGGCGACGACATCGTTGTCAGACAGAAGCTGCTCTCGCCACTGCAGCACCGGATCGAGCGGGACCGAGCCGAGCAGCGACGGCAGGCCGACGTGGTTGTCCGCGGCGAGGCGGCGCAGATCCTGATCGCAGTCACGCAGCCAGGCCACCTGCGCCGGGCGCAGGCCGCGTAGTTCGGCCGAGTCGGGATCGACCACCGCGGTCCGGACGAACTTGACCGACTCGGCCAGCCGCTTACGGCTGTGGCCCGCGCGCTCGCCGACGTCGAGGATCCCGTCCTTGCCGAAGACCAGCCCGGACGCGGCCGGAATGTGCTGCCGGGTCCAGCGGTGGAAAACCAGCCAGCGGGCGATCACGCCACGCAACGCGTCGTCCGCCGTCGCCTCCAGGACGAGCTGAGTCGCGTACGACCGGCCGGCGCTGAGGTCGATCAGGCACATGTCGAACTCTTCGTCCAGCTCGAGGAGGAGCCGGATACACCGGCGCAGGGCTTCCTTGTCCGGGCGGAACTCGCCGCCGTCCTGGTTACCGGGGAAGAGCATCAACTGCCCGGCTCCGGGCGGCCGGTGGCGCAGGCTGGCCCGGGCGGAGTTGTTCCACACGTCTATCCGTCGGGGCTCCTCGAACGCCTTCTGATCGTTCTCCATCAGGTACGAATGCAACCCGCCGTCCCGGACGCCACGGGTCGCGTCGACGATCTGAAAGATCGATCCGGCGGTCGGTGAGCCGAAATCGAAGTCGAGATAGCAGACCTCGGCGCCGGCGAGCGCACGACGATAAACGACGTTGCAGCTCGTGACCGACCTCCCGGTGCCGCCCTTGTCGGACGCCGCGAAGACCAGCACCCCTAGTCCCCAACCTCGCGTTGCCGGGCCGCGGCGAGCTTGTCCAGCTCGCGCAAGACCTCCATGACCAGGGCAGCCGAGGTACCGGGGCGGGTCGGTAGCAGCACGCGCGCCCTCTTCAGGTTGCTCTCCTGCCGGCTCATGCTCTCCCGCAGCGCGGGACCGCCCTCGCTCGAGCCGCGCAACAACTCCTCGTCGAAGACGTCGTCGGCCTCGATCAGCAGCTCGGAGGCGAGCCGCGCCAGTCCCTCACCGGGTGGCGGCTCACCCCTGATCAGCTCGGCCGCGGTGCCCATGCACTGCACCACGCGGTTGGTGAAATACCAGCTCGGCTCCTCGCGAGGGGCCAGGGACGTGAACACGTTGCTCGCGTTGTCCCAGAGGCCGGTGCCCTTGCCCTTGCGCAGCCGGCGCCGGGCCAGGTGGCGCCACACGTCGTCGGAGAGGCTCAGCAGCCGGGCCCGCAACTGGTGGTCGTTGACCTGGCCGGCGAGGGCGAGCGACCGCCCGAGGAGCAGCGTGGCCAGCTCGCCCAGCCGCCACCCGACTTTCGGCGCACCGGGCACCACGGTCTCGGCACCGACCAGCCGGACCCAGGTCCCGGGCTGGTGCAACCGGAGCGCCGGATCGTTCTCCAGCGGCCTGCGCCGGATCCGTCCCCGGTCGGCCAGGTCCTCCAGCGTCTTGGCGATCCGCCTGAGCTCGTCCTCGGGGGCGTTCCGCTCGGCCAGCGAGTGCCGCACGAGGGAGAAGACCAGGAGGCTGTAGTAGTCGCTCTCCTCCTCGTCCGTGGTACGCCAGGGCAGCTCCTCGATCGGCCAGCGATCCGAGCCGAAGGTCGCGATCGTGGACCAGAACCTCTGCGCCAGCTCCCACTGCAACTGCAGGGTACGAGCGAGGTCCTGCTGCTCCTGGTCGAGGATGCCCAGAAGGCGCGTGTCGGTGTCGAGCAGGTCGCGGATGCCGTCGACGGCGACCACGGTGAAGTACAGGTACGGAGCGGACTCGGCGAACCCGGGCTGCGCATAAGCCGTGGTCAGCGTCTTGACCGGCTCGGCGCCCTTCACGATGCCCCAGGACCAGCCACACTCGAAGAGCAGGTCGCGGTCGGCCAGGAGGTTGGCCACGTCGTCAGCGATGCCGCCACCCTCCCGCGGGCCGGCCAGCTCCCGGAGACCGGCCGTCACGTCGTTCAGCGCCTGGCGGAGCCGGCCGACCAGCGCCGGGGAGTAGCCCTCTTCCGAGCTGACGGTCTCGCAGAGCGCGCGGCCCTCGCGGCTGTCACCGGGAAACACGCTGATCGTGAAACTGCGCTGCAGCGCGGCCATCGCCGCGGTGAGGCGTTTCCGCGTCTTGGCCTCGACCTCGTCGATCTCCTTGACGAACGCCTCGCGGGCCTGCGGCCGGTAGCCGCGCAGGAAGTGGATGACGGTGACGCAGAAGACGACGGAGGTCGCATAGGCGTCCACCACCTCGAGCTGCTCCTGCTCGGGCGTGGGCTCGGTGTCGTCGTCGGGCGCGGTGCTCACATATCGGCCGACCGTGAAGACCGGCAAGTCGTCGTTCTGTGGATCCGTGTAGCGATTCAGATAGACCGCGATCAATCGGACGATCTTCTGCGGGATCTCGACCGGGCTGCCGAACGCCGCGAGGGCGGCCCGGACGTCCGGCTTGGTCTCGTCGGGGCGGTCATAACGAATCCCGGGCAGCTTCTGCGGGGGCAGCAGCAAGCAGAGAAGCAGCTCGGAGTCGCTGATGGAGTTGCGCCCCGCACGGTCGTCCCAGAAGAAGGAATCCGGTGAACCGCAATATCTTGATATCGATTTCCACACCGACAGCAATTCCTGGCGCGGCTGAAGTCTCATCGGTCAGCATCCACCGTTCGATTTCTCCCTGGAATGCGGCGCGCGGCGACGCCAAGATCGCACGGCCGCCCTCAGGAACAGCTCCCGTCTGCTGCGCCGTAGCATATCCCGCCCTCCTCTCTCCCGGCAGCCCGTACATTTAGGACATACAGCTTTTTCACCCGTAAAAGGTAATGTGTTGCTAATGGATCATCGACAATTGGTAAGCTCGGCACCGCGCATGGTCATCTGACGGTGCTTCTGGACGCGGTCCGCGTGCCGCACCGCCCACCCGCCTCTTCAGGGGAAAGGCTCCCGCAAGTGGGAGGAATGCCGGTCAACGCACCACAGCCGATCATGATTCTGCACTGCCGGGACTTTCTGGCCACGGCGCGCAAGATCCGCTCCGAGAACCGTTCGCCGTCCGCAATCGTCGAGGACGTTCTTGATCAGCTCAAGGCGCCCGGTGCCACGGCTTCTCCCGATCTTGTGGTGATCACCGGAAATCTCGCCGAGCGCGCCACGCCGGGCGAATATGAAATCGCACGTCAGCTGCTGAGTGCCCTGCGTGACACGCTGGGTCTGGACCACCGGCGAATAGTGCTGGTTCCCGGCACCAGCGACGTGAACAGGCTCAAGTGCCAGGCCTATTTCCTCGAGTGCCAGGGCGACGAGAAGGAGCCGGCTCCGCCGTACTGGGAGAAATGGCAGCCGTTCTCCACCATGCTCAGCCGATTCCACGGGACCGAGTTGCCCAGGGACGAGCCCTGGTCCCTCACCGAGTTCCCCGACCTGCGGGTGGTCGTCGCCGGCTTCAACTCCACGATGGCGCTGAGCCACCTGCCGCAGGACGAGCACGGACTGCTCGGCCCGGAGCAGCTCGACTGGTTCGCCGACCGGCTGAGCGCCGGGGAGCGCGGCGACTGGCTGCGGATCGGCGTGCTGCACCACCGGCCGGACGGGCGGGACGTCGGCGCCGCGCGGCTCGCCGACGCCGACCGCTTCGCCGCGACCCTGGCCCCGCACCTGGACCTGGTGGTGCACGGCCAGCCGGACGAGCCCGCGGTCTCTCGTCTGGCCGGCGAGTGGGCACCGATCATCGGCGGGAGCGCCGCCTGGCAATTGATCGAGACACATGGTGACCACGTGCGGGTGCGGGCGCTGCCGGCCGGCCCGCACCCGGCCGGCAGTGACTCGATCGCGCTGCCACATCCCGCACCCCGGCGGCCGGACACCGTCGCCCACGAGCCCGCGCAGCTGACCGAGTTGCAGCGCGTGACCGATCAGGTGGCCGAGGTGTGCCGCCTGCGCTTCCCGGACGCCGAGGTCACGCTGGTGCCGCAGCCGGATTCGGAGCGGGTCGCCTACCTGCGGATCTCCCCCGACCGGGCGAACAACGACCGTGGCCCGGCCGAGCAGCATCCGATCGGTGTCTGCGCACCGGGCCCCGGCCCGGACGACATCGAATGGTTCGCCCGGGTGCTGGACCGATTCCGCACCGGGGGCACCGGGCGCACCGCGACCCTGGTCCACGCGGGCCCACCGGCCGGCAAGGACCTGATCGCGGCGGCACGCGGCCGGGGCATCACCCTGGTCTCGTTCGCTGATTTCCAGCTCGGGCCGGACCTCGACCGGTTCGCCGAGCGCCAGGCCGCCGCGCTGGACAGCGACCCGGTCTACCCTCCGGCCTCCTACGTGCCGCAGCGCTACACGGAGTTCCTGCCCGGCCCGCGAGCGCCCTCCGAGGCGCCGCCGTCCACCGACCTGCTCGCCTGGCTGCGCGACTGGGTCGACGCACCGGAGGGCCGCCTCGTGGTGGTGCTGGGCACATTCGGGCACGGCAAGACGTTCCTGCTGCACGAGCTCGCCCGGCGGATGCACGACGACGGCTCGCGGACCGTACCGGTGCTGATCGACCTGCGCGGCTTCGAGAAGGCTTACAGCCTGGACGAGCTGATCGCCGTCCAGCTCTCCCGGCACGGCCAGCGGCAGATCGACCTCGACGCCTTCCGTTACCTACGCCGGGAGGGCCGGGTCGCGCTGCTCTTCGACGGCTTCGACGAGCTGGCCACCCGGGTGAGTTATGACCGGGCCACGAACCATCTGGACACCATCGTGCAGGCCGCCGAGGATCGGGCGAAGGTCATCCTGACCAGCCGGGACCAGCACTTCCTCACCGACGCCGACGTCCTCGCGGCACTCGGGGCCCAGTTCGGCGCCGGCCGCCGGCTCGTGCGCCTCGCCGACTTCGACGACCACCAGATCCTCAGCTACCTCACCCACCATCTGCGCGACCCGGCCCGCGCGGAGCGCCGCCTCGAGTTCCTGCGAGAGGTCAAGGACCTGCTCGGGCTCTCCCGAAACCCCCGGATGCTCAGCTTCATCACCGATCTGGAGCTGGGTGAGGAGCCGCTGCCGGCACCGGACGACGCCCGCGACCCGATCACCGCCGCCGAGTTGTACCGGCAGGTGATCGAGCGCTGGCTGAGGTACGAGAGGGATCGCCTCAAGCGGCTGGGCCCGCGGGCACCCGACGAGCACGTGCTGATGGACGCGGTCACCCTGCTGGCGCTGCGACTGTGGGACTCGCCGGACGACAGTTTGAGCCGCAAGGACCTCGGTACCGCGGCGGCCACGCTGTCCGACCTCACCGTCACCACCGCCGGCGAGGCGGCCGGTCTGGAGCCGGAGGAGAGCGCCCATCTGCTCGGCTCCAGCACGCTGCTGGTCCGGTCCGGGGAAGGCCGGTTCACCTTCGTCCACCACTCGGTCCGGGAGTGGCTGATCGCCCGGCACATCGCTCGTCAGCTCACCGACGGGGGCGGCGCCTCACCCGGGCTGGTCGGCAAGTCCATGCCTCCCCTGATGATCGATTTCCTGTGCGATCTGGCCGGGCACGATTTCATCCGTAACTGGGCCGAAGAGGTTCTGGCCGTGCAGCCGACCGCGCGTGGCATGGCGCGCAACGCCATGGAGATCCTCGCCCACATCGGCGTCCCGTTCGCCCAGCGGCTCAACATGCCCGGCCAGGTGCTGCGCGGCAAGGACTTCTCGGGCCAGAACCTGGCCCGCGCCGATCTCAGCGGCGCCGACCTGACGAACGCCCGGCTCGTCGGCACCAACCTGCAGGAGGCGAACCTGAACCAGACGAACCTGGCCTGGTCCCGGATCGATCAGGCGTCCCTGCGCGATGCCGACCTGACCGCGGCGGACCTGACCGGGGCACGGATGCTCGGCACCGACCTCACCGGTGCGAACCTCACCCGGACCCGGTTGCGCCGCGCCGCGATGGTGGCGGCCGTCGGGACCGACGCCGACGAACTGCGCTCCGCCGACACGCTCGGTGCCGCCCTGCCCGGCGTGACCACCGCCGAACCACAGATCGCGTCGTCCGCTGTCGTCAACGCCGTCGCGGTCTCCTCCGCGGTGCGGCTGCTGGCCGGTGGCGGGGAGGACGGCGTCGTCCGGATCTGGGACGCGGCGAACGGCTTCCCGCTGCGGGTGCTGCCCGGGCACACCGGCCCGGTCCGGGCCGTCGCCTTCACCGCCGACGGGCGCTGTCTCGCCAGCGCCGGTGACGACGACGTGATCCGGATCTGGGACATCGCCACCGGCCGTACGGTGCGCGAACTCACCGGGCACAGCAGCCGCATCCGCAGCCTCGCCTACAGCCCGGACGGCGGGCACCTGGCCGGCGGCGGGGAGGACGAGAAGGTCCGGGTCTGGAACACCGCCACCGGGCGTACGGTGCACACCCTGACCGGGCACAGCGGTGGGATCCGGTGCGTCGCGTACCGGCCCGGCGGGCAGCACCTGGCCAGTGCCGGTGAGGACGAGTCGGTCCGGATCTGGGACACCGCCACCGGCCGTACCGAGCACACGCTGATCAGGCACACCGGCACGATTCACGCGATCGCGTGGGCGCCGACCGGTGACCGCATCGCCAGCGCCAGCGACGACCGGCAGATCTACCTGTGGGACGTGGCGGCCGAGGCGACCGTCCAGACCATGGCGGGGCATCGCGGCTGGGTGCGTACCCTGTCGTTCTCCGCCGAGGGCCGGCGGCTGGCCAGCGCCGGCGACGACGGCACCATCCGGATCTGGGACAGCGACAACGGCCGGACCGTACACACCCTCACCGGCCACACCGGGCTGGTGCACTCGGTCGCCTATTACCAGGACGGCCCGACCCTGGCGAGCGCCGGCAGCGACCGGACCGTCCGGATGTGGGACACCGTCGAGGGCCACGGCCTGCGCACCCTGCGCGGCAGCGCCGAGGACTCGCGGTCGCTCTGCTTCTCGCCACGCCGCGACGACCCGTGGCTGGCGGTCGGTTCGGACGACGGCTCGGTACGGATCTGGAGCCCGGTGGCCGGCGAACAGCCCCGCGTCCTGCGCCCGCCGGGTAACCGTGACGTGGCAGTTTCCGCACTGGCGGTCTCGCCGGACGCGCGGCACCTCGCCTGCTCGGGACCGGACGGCTCCATCCGCATCTGGGACCTGACCACGGACACGCTTGTCACGCCGTTCCTGCCGGTGCGACCCGGCGCGGTGCACTCGATCGCCTTCGCTCCCGGCGGACGGCATCTCGCCAGCGGCGGTGCCGACGACATGATCTACCTCTGGGACGTCGTCGACGGGGTGCAGGCGAAGACCTTCGCGGGCCGGCACGGTGCGGTCACCACGCTGGCGTTCACCCCCGACGGCAGCCATCTCGCCAGTGGTGGCCGCGACGGCACGGTGAAGATCTGGCCGCTGGGCGGCCAGAGCAAGCGCCAGATCGTGGTCCGTCACGCCAACCAGATCCAGGCGATCGCGTTCTCCCCCGACGGCCGCCGGCTGGCCAGCGCCGACGAGGACGGGACGATCCGGATCCGGAGCACGGTGAGCCGGGAGGCGCCGCTGGTCCTGAGCGGACACAGCGGCTCGGTGCACACGCTGGCGTTCAGCCCGGACGGCAAGCGGCTGGCCAGTGCCGGCACCGACGGCACCATCCGGATCTGGACCGTCGAGACCGGCCTGCTCGCCGTCACCCTGGCCGGGCGGACAGGCTGGATCCATTCGCTGAGCTACAGCCCGGACGGGCGGCACCTGGCCTGCACCGGCGGGGACCGGGCGATCAGGATCTGGGACACCGTTCACAACCGGCTCATCGCCCTGCTGGTGCCGCTGGCCGCCGGCGGCTCAGCGGTTCTGCTCGACGATCAGTACATGCTGGACGCCACGACCAGCGGCGAGTACTGGTACGCGATCGGCATGTGCCGGTTCGAGCCGGGTGAACTCGACCCGTACCTGCCGCAGCTGAACTGGGCACCGGCGGGCGCCCGGCTCTGGTGAGCCGGCTACTGGTTGCGTTCCAGGTGTTTCAGCACCTGGCGGGCGGCCGCCTCGACCTCCACGGGTACGGCCGGATCCGCGACCGCGGTCATCGCCCACCTGCGGGCGAGTCGGTGCCCGGCGAGGTCGCAGAGGAACTCGACCATCAGCGGTGACAGCTCGCGGTGCAGCAGCCCGTGCAGCCGCCCGGTGTGCCGCCCGGGCTCCAGGTACCCGGCGATCTCCTGAGCGACGAGCCACTCGAGGATCGAGTGGTCGACGAAGTGGAAGCGGTACGACGGGTCGCGTACCAGAAGAGTGCCCGCACCCAGCAGGCGCGCGGTCTCCCGCCGGCCCGGGGTGTCGGCGCCGGCGACGCGGGTCAAGACGTCCGCCGCGGCACCGAGCGCGTCCGCGCCGAGCGCCGGCTCACCCGACTCCCAGAGCCGCCGGGCCAGGTAGGTGACCGCCTGCGCCAGATCGTCGAGCCGGGTGGTGCCGAACCCGACCCCGCGGGCGTCCTCCAGCCACTCGGTGATCAGATACCGGTAGAGCCCGGCCACCGTCGTCTGGCCACCACCGGAGGCAGCCGAGCGCAGCAGCGCCTCATCGATGTGGGCGATGAAGGCGAGCATCCGCGGGTTGCGCGCCATCCCCATCAGGCCGCCGACCTGTTCCAGCAGCTCCATCCTGGCCTGTGCCCGGCCGGCGTCGCCGAGCCGTCGCACCAGGAACTCGCGGATGTTGTCCGGTCGCAGACCCACCAGCTGCATCCAGCGGGTGGTCACACCGGCCGGATCCCCGGCGGTGTACGGCCGCAGCGCGTCGGTGAGCAGATCGGCGTCCCGGCTCACCAGGATCACCTTGCCCCGGCCGGGACCGGTCCGCGCTCCCGCCTCCCAGTCCCGCAGGCGGTCGTGGACGGCGCGCGCCGCGAGGTCGTCGAGCCCGTCGCAGAGCAGCGCGACCCGGCCCTCCCGCAGCAGGTACCGGCCACGTTCCAGATTCACCTCCCGGATCCCGCCGCGAGCCAGGTGCAGTTCCACGAGCTCGTCCAGGCCGACCCGCCAGTCCAGGTTCCGCAGGTCGACCAGAACCGGCAGAACCGGGTCGCGACCGGCGTGCAGCCTGCGCGCCAGCTCCCGGAGCAGGAACGTCTTACCGGTACCGGACGCACCGGCGACCGCGATCATCTGACCCTCCGGCAGGGACAGCCAGCCACGGAGCCTGCCCAGGGCGCCGATCGCGGGGTCGGCCTGCCTCGCGGACCACTCCCCCGTCTGCGGATCGAGCACGACGCAGGGCTGCGGAACGTAGAGTGCGGCGGGGAACTCGGTGTCCGCCGCGAGAGCCGCGGCCTGCACCTGCGCGTATCGCAGAACGTCGCTGCCGAGCTGGAAGTCGGCGAAGCTCACCAGGCGGACACCCTGGCCGCGGGCCCGCTCCAGCAGTCCGGCGTCGTCCGGCGCCGTCCGGCAGACCAGCACCGCGTCGCGGCCCGGCACGCCGAGCCGGACGACGTCGTCGAGGAAACGGCGCACGATCTCCGGTCCCGGCTCGCCGTCGAAGACCCCGATCCGGTACGGGACACCGGAGTCAGCCGGCGTGATCACGAGGTATCCCGCCGCCGCGCCACCAGCCACCGGCCACGGATGCTCCTCGATCGGCACTCCGGGGGTACGGGCCCGGAACGCCTGAACCACCCGTGCCACCAGATCGGTCCGGTTCTCCCGCGGCGGCTCCGCGACCGGCTCCGGCACGGCGGCCGGCCACCAGTGGTCGCCGTACGCGTACGCCTGCTCCCCCGGCAGCACCCGCAGCGTCCCCGGCCGCAGATCCACCACCTGGAGCCGCCCGCCCTCGTCCCGGGCCGCTCCGACCGCCGGCACACCGGTGTACTCGATCTCCCGCACACCGCCGCCGTGCGCGTGCAGGACCACGTCCAGATGGGGCACGAGCGCCAGCGCGAAGTCGTCAGCGTCCCGGAGCCCTCCCGCGGCCGGATCGTGGTGGAGCGCACCCACTCGCAACCAGCCGCGTCTCTCGTACTCCCGCAGCCGGCCGGCGAACCAGCGAAGCTGATCATGGCCGAGCTCGCCGTACGCATCGCCCTCGCGGTGGCTGACGGCCATTGTGGAGTTGAGTGCGGCGACCACGGTCCGCAGGGCCGGGACCGGCAGCAACTGCCACGGCTGGTGCTGCTGGAACGGCGTGGCTCCGGGCAGTCGCGCGGTGAAGTCGGCGAACGGCTCCCACTTCGGCCAGTACGGCGGTATCGGCTCCGCACCCTCGGCGGCCTGGGAGAGGAAGTGCGCCTGGCAGAGCGCCAGGTTGACGTCGGACAGGCCGGGCACCGCGACGATCCGCCCGGCGGGCAGCGCCAGGGCCGCCCGCAGCTCGTCCAGCTGCCGGACGACCGCCTGGTACTCGGTCCGGGTCGCGCGCTCGGCGGCACCGCCGGTCAGCACCACGAGGTGCGGTGAGATCCCGTCCCGGCGGCACTGCGCGACGATCTCCGCGGTGGTGTCCCGGGGACCGGTCAGGTGCAGCACGGTGAGACGGGCGGTGGCTCCTGCGGGCGCACGCCGGCCGGCCGCAGTCGACGGTGTGCCGGGCTCGGCCACCGTTTCCTGGTCGCCGGCCAGGCGGCGCAGCACCTCGGTACGGACCCGGGCGAACGGCTGCCGCAGCGCCGGGAAGTTCAGGCTGCCCACCGGGGCCGCCACCACCGCGGTGAACGACGCGCCGGTCCGCTCGAGGTGCCGCTCGACGTAGCTGGAGACCTCGGCGAGCACCCGGCCCGCCTCGGCGTGGTCGAGCGTGCCCAGCAGTGCGTCGCGGATTCCCCGGCGGAAGTCGAAATGCTGCTCGTCACCGGCCCGCGCACCCATCGGCACCGGCTCGAGCAGCCCGCTGTAGAGCACCTCGGCCAGATGCGAGGGGCCGGAGTCGGGCACCATCACCGCCTGCACCACCCGCATCACCGCCAGGTTGAGCGGGACGGCCGCGGACAGGTAGCGGGCGAGCTGGTAGGCGGGCGCGGTGGCGCCGCCACGGAAGCGGCTCACCCGCAGCTCGGCCTCCCGCCGGGCGGCACCGGGCGCCGGGAGCTCGCCGGGCGGAAGGTCCGGCGCGAGTTCCGGCGGTCGGGTCAGCGGGAGGTCCTCGGCGACGGGTACGACCATCGCGTCGATGCCGCCGACCGCCCGGCCGGCGACGAGGTTCGCCCAGGGGCGCAGCCAGCGGGGTTCGATCTCCAGGACCGGCACCGGGAAGACCTTCTCCGGCCAGGGGCGGCGTCGCAGGGCGGAGACGAACCCGTAGTTCGCGGCCGGGGCGCCGGGCCGCGGGGCGGAGAGCCGCCCGGGGACAGGATCGATTCCGGTACGTGACCACAGCCGCTCCGGCAGCGGCTGGAGGATGGCGACAGGTGCTCGCGCCGCCCATCGCCCGAGCAGCCGGGCCGCCTCCCCGCTGTGCCAGGGACCGCTCACACAGTCGCTGAGCACCAGGAGCAGTTGCGCGTCCGTACGATCGGCCAGGCTGCTCAGCGAGCCACCGAACGTGCCGTCCTCGCGCAGGCGAAGGTTCACCACCCGCATGGTCCGGAACGCGCCGAGCCGTTCCAGCACGACCCGCAGCTCGTGCCCGAGCCGGGTCCAGACGCCGCCGACCGAGCTCTGATCCAGCACCAGGGTCAGGTGCAGCCAGCGGTTCGCCTCCGGCCGCCAGACCGGGGTCCACACTCGACGCTCGGCGATCTGCCGCGCGGTGGCGTCCTCGTCGATCGTGACGCGGTGGCCCGTACGTGTGCTGCGCTTGAGAGGGCGCAACGCACGCAGCACCCGTCCACTGTCCGGCAGGGCCGCGGCGCTGCGCAGCAGCAGCGGCCAGCCCGGCACCGGGTCCAGGCCGAGCGGAGCCGCTCCACCCGGGTCCCGCTCCACCGGCTCATCCCGCGGAGCTTCGCGCGGTTCCGCCGCCGGCTCGGCCGGCCGGGGCTTCGGCAACCGCACGTCGACCCGTTCGGTCGCGGTGTCCCCGGGCGGCGCCGGGCCTGTGGCGGGCCGCTCCGCCGGCGGTTCCGGGCCGGGTATCGCGCCGCTCACGTCCACCCGCATGGCGAGCCAGATCGCCTCGGCCACCTCGGCCGGGGTCAGCCGTACGCCGGCCGCCTCCAGGACGGCGAGCAGGCGCTCTATCGGGGTGCTCATCCCGGCGGCCCGTCCAGCGGGCGCAGGATCACGTCGCTCAGCTCGTCCCGGTCGATCCGGTGGTCACCACCGGCCCTCACCTGTAGATAAATCATGTTGAGCAGCTGGTCGATGGAGACCTGCCCCTGCTCGCGCCGGACCAGGAAGTCGTTGATCACGCCGTCCGCCTCATCGGCCGCCTCGTCGCCGAGGTGCGCCCGGACGATCGCCTGGATCCGGCGCTTGTCGGGCTCGGCCAGGTTCAGCTCGATGCACCGGCGGCGGAAGGCGGGCGGGAACTCCCGCTCGCCGTTGCTCGTCATCACGACGAACGGGAACTCGCGGCACCGGACGTACCCGTCCTTGATCATCACTCGGCCGCCGTTGTCGGCCGGGCGAACCTCCACGGCCGATTTACGGTCCGCGATCCGCTGCAGCTCCGGGATGGTGTACTCACCCTCCTCGAAGATGTCCAGCAGCTCGTTCGGCAGGTCGATGTCGCTCTTGTCGATCTCGTCGATGAGCAGCACGCGCGGCGTCCCGTACGGAGCGAAAGCCGTGCCCAGCGGCCCGAGCCGGACGAACCGGCCGATCTCGGAGTACCCGTCACCGGCCTGCCCGCCGGCCCGGACGTTGGCCTCCTCGATCCGGGCCACCGCGTCGTAGTGGTAGAGACCCGAGGTCAGCGTCGCCCGGCTGGTGATCGGCCAGCGCAGGACCCGGCCGAGGCGCAACTCGTGCGCCACCGCGTAGGCCAGGCTGGACTTGCCGGTGCCGGGGTCACCGGTGACCAGCAGCGGCCGGCGCAGATGCAGGGCCAGGTTCACCATCGTGACGGTGCTCGGGTCCGCCTGGTACGGCACAGCCCTGGTCCGGTACTGCAGGCGCTGCCCGACCGGAGCCTTCCGGTCGAGTACCGCCACCGGTTCCCCGTCGAACACCCGCCACGGTGGTGGTGGGGGCAGACGCCGAATCGGATCGTCATCGTCGTCGGCGACCCCGGTCCCCCGGTAGATCAGAAAGTCATCCGGTTGCATGCCCCTCCCCCATCGGGGACAGCATCCGGGGCCGCGGCAGCCGCCGGCCCGGATCGTCCCAGAGCAGTACGACGTCGTGCCCGCACTCGGGTTCGCCCTCGGCGCCGGCCCGGTTGCGCAACCGCATGATCCGTTCGGGTACGTCGTCCCGGCCGCCCCCGGCCAGCTCGGCCTCGACCGCCTTGGCGAGCCGGCTGCCCGGACAGTCCTGATGGGACTTCTCCGGCTCGCCGTCACACCCGTTGCGCCGCCAGACCATGACCGGTACGCCGCAGTACAGGCCGACCTCGAGCACCGTACGCGTGATCGGCGCCCGCAACGGCCGGGGCAATGTCAGGGCGGCCCTAGCCGGATCAAGCCGGAACAACGAGTACAGCGCCCGGTGGCCGCGCTGCTCCAGGCAGCTCACCGTGGTCAGCGCCGTGCCCATGTCCCGGTCCGCCAGAGCCTGCCAGCGCTGCCGCCAGTCCTCGGTACGCTCCTCCGGCTCGTCGAAACGCTCCAGATCGCGGACGACCACCGGATTGGTCTGCCCGAGAACCGACCACGGATTGCGGTCCGGCGCCTCGGGCCACTGCTCGACATCCTCGTCGAGCAGCTCGTACGGCAGGACCAGCTCGATCATCGGGCGCCCCTCACCGGACACGGCCCGGGCCAGTGCCGGCAGCCGCTCGCGCAGATATCCGCGGAGTTCGCCGAGGGAGCGGTCCGGTTCCTCGGTGGCGATCGGCACCACCTCGTCGGCGCCCGCGTAACGCCACAGTTCGCAGTGGTACCGCTGCCGGTCCTGCCCGGCGGGACGCACGTAGACCAGCACCGACGGCAGACGGGCCGGGCCGGCCGGTGCCGCCTGCCTCTCGCCGGACAGGCGCTTGGCCACCTCGTCCTGGTCGCGGCGGTTCCGCGGGGTCATCCTGGCCCACTGCCGCAGCAGCTCGGCGAGCAGAACCGGCTGCGCGGAGCGGGAGACCTCGATCGCGTACGTCAGCAGGTGCGGGAACCCGTCCTCGGCCGGCAGCAGCCCGGCCAGCTCGGTGACCACGTCGCCGTGATCGTGCAGCGGGTGCCGGGGCGGGTCGGGCAGGTCACCGGCGACCGCCCGGAACGCCGCCAGGTGCTGATCGTGGCCGGCCTCCGGCAGCCGGGCGAGGATGGCGCGCAGCTCACCCTCCGCGCGGCGGCCGACCGGACCACCGCAGCGGGGCAGCTCGTGTGCCAGGCCGGTCCAGCGCCGGTTGCGGCGGTGATAGGCCTCGTGACCTCGGCGCAGCAACCGGTACGGCCCGGGCTCCATGACCTCCCGAAGCGCCCGCACCGGAACCGCCACACCGCCCGAGGGCAGGCCGGGCTCCTCGTTCGCGGTCGCCTTGGTGATCGCGCACACCCCGCCGGTCTCCGCGTTGAGCACCGGGGCACCCGACATCCCCGGCGAGATCTCGTCGTCGATCAGCCGGATCATGTCGCCGTACTCACCGCCGGCCTTGAACCAGCCGGACTTGCGCGCGGCCTCCGGTGTGAAGGTCCGGGCGTGGCCGAAGACGACGAGCTGGTCCGACATGGCCGGAAGCTGGTCGTCCAGCCACACCATCGGATGCCCGGACGACTCGACCTCGACGAGTGCCATGTCGGGGTACGGCACGATCTTGCGGTCGGTCAGCGGTGAGGCCCAGCGAACGACGCCCGGCAGACTGGTGTCCCGCCAGTCGACGCGCACCACGTCACCGGGTGCCCCGGCGACGTGGGCACAGGTGGCGATCATCCCGGGCGCCACGAAGAAGCCGCTGCCGACGAGCCGCCCGGAGACCAGCACGAGACACTCCTTCACCAGCTTGACCAGCTGATCGGCCCCCGCCATCCCGGGTTCGCGCACGCTGCGCCCCTCCGTCCCCGTCCGGTCACTACGTGCAACCGTAATGCCATGGCGCACGGCGCAGAAGGCCCGAACTCGGGAGAAGCCGCCCGCGAGGGCCTGTCCGGGCAGGTCACGGAGTTCGCGGGAATTGTGGATCAGCGGGGCGCGCGGCCGCTCAGGGCAGATCCCCCCGGATGACGCGCGCCAGGTACGACTCGCTGCTCAGCTCCCGCTCCGCGTACTTGTACTGGAGTTTGTGCGCGAACGCACCCTCCACGATCATCTGATACGTATCCGGGTCATACGGCCGGAACATCACCGCCTGCAGCGCGTGCGGCGGTTTCGAGTTGAGCCGCGTACCGGTGTTCCACTCGAGGCGGAAGCGTTCGTCGAGGTGGTGCAGCATCTCGAAGATGTGGTGGTAGAGAAAGTTGTCGGCGGCCGTGCCACGCAGTTCCCACCAGAGCAGCGCCGCCGCCCGCCACAGATGCAGCACGTAACTGTCCGGCCGGGCGGCCAGGAACCAGTTCGAGATGAACGGACCGGTGTAGTTGAAGGCGAAGACTCCGCTGCCGGCGAGGGCCGCGTCGACGCGCGGGCGCAGCGGCTCGGTCACGTAACAGGTGGCGTCGACCCACACGCCGCCGAATTTCTCGAGCAGCAGCAACCGCAGCACGTCGGAGAAGTGCCGGCGATCAAGAGCAAGATCTTCCGGTACGTCTACATAGTTACGAACGTTGGCGTCGGTGATCTCGTGCACCCGGCTGCCGGGGTTGTTCGCCTTGAGCGCGGCGAGACAGGCCTGGACCACGGGTGGCGCCTCGGTGAAGCCCTGCGCCCAGTACATGAAGATCGGCTGGTCGAAGGTGCTGGTGACCGGCGCGGCCAGGCGCTGCTCGGCCTGCGTCCGGATCTGCTCCAGCCGATCGGCGACGAAGATTCCCAGCTCGCGGCGGGCACCGAAGTTCTTGGCGTCGAGGTCGAGCACGGCGCGGCCGTCGAACGGCAGTTTGCTGTCGTGCTCCAGCGCCGTCGCGGAGATCCGCCTGCTGTCGTCGCCCCGCTTCAGCCGGTCGTACGCCGACGCCAGCGCATACCCCCGCTCGTACGCCTCCGGCCGCCTGGCCACCGCGTCGCGCAGCAGCTGCTCCGCCGCCGTCCACCGCTGCTCGGCCAGGGCACGCAGCCCCAGCTCGTACGCCGCCGCCCCGTCCGGATCGCCCGCCTCGAACACGGTCTCCGCGGCAGCGGCCCGGCGGGTACGGCGCGACGGTGACGCGTTCGGCTTCCCGCTCCACGCGTAGGTGTGGACCAGGTCGTCCGGGGTGTCACCGTCGAAGTGCTCGACCGGCGCCGCCGTCTCGGTGAGCGTGAAGTCGTACCAGTGAACGGCACCGCCGCCCCCGGCCATCCCGCTGTGCAGGCTGATCCACACACTCGTCGCCCCGGCCGGCACGGTGAAGGTCACGCTGATCCGATGGTGGCCGAACTCGTTGCGCGCCGGCGGCGACACGGGCAGCACCTGCCGGGTGCCCGAGTCCACCACACAGCCCGGGACCAGCCGCAACGCGGCCGGGTGCAGCCCACCGGTCAGCGGTGCGGGCAGGAAGACCGAGACGCTCGCGGTGTAGGTCGCCCCGGCTCGCATGCCGAGCCGCATGGCATCGGGTGCCTCGTGGCCGCCGGGCGAGATGTACGTGTCGTTGGTGCGGCCGACACCCTCGACCCGGACACCGGACGTGCCGGGCCGGCCGGGGATCTCGCCCGCTTCGCACGAGTTGTGGGAGTGCACGTGGACGCCGCCCGCCTCGAACGGCCGGTCCAGCGGCCCCCGGAAACCGGGGTCGGGCACCAGGTTGACCACGACCGGCGACCTCGGGACCGAGGGTGGCGCAACCGGGCGGTTTCCCCCGGTCGCCGCTGCCCGAAGCCGGGCGAGTCCGGTCCTGAGGGTGATCGCGGTCGTCATCGATTTCCCTTCGCACCACGCGTGAGGGCGCAGTGAGCAATTTTCCACCTGTCATCGGGCTTGAAGCTGCCGAGCCGTTGTCCGGCGCCGGCGGCCGAGGCCCTCGCCATGTTGAAAAAGGCTCAGTCTAGGGCCTGCTCCGCCCTCCGGATCCGGGGCGTCTCAGAGCGGCAGGACCACAGCGGACGGACGCGATCCGACGCAGGTCACGGTCATCCGATGACGCGCCAGGTCCTTCGCGAAGACCACCGACGGTGCGACAGCCGGGCCCGGATCGGCGCGCTCCACCGTGAAGCCCTCCCGCGGTTCCCAGGTCAGCAGTTCGGCCTTTCCCTCGGAGCAGCGGGCCACCACCGATCCGCCCGCCGAATCGAGCCGGACACTTTCCGCGGCTGCGGGCGCGGTCGGCGATCCACTGCTGCCGCTGGGTGGCGGTGGTGCCTGCGAGGTGACTGACGGCGGCGACAGCGAGGGTGCCGGTGCGGGCGCGACCGAGGCGCTACCAGCGGCCTGAGGTGCGCGTTCCGACCTGGTGGGCCCGGCTGCGGTGCGCGTCCCGGCAGTCGCACCGGGGACCATTTTGCTCACTGCCGGTGACGGGTCCGGCGGCGCGGCGACCCCGGGCACGGGTCCCCTCTTGTCGCCGGAGGAGGGCCAGAGGATCGGCACGGCGACGAGCAGGGCCGCGATGACGGCGCCGGCCAGGAGCTTCTTCCGCTTCCACCACGGGGGTACGCCCGGAGCCCGGTCTACGACCGTTCGCGCGGGGGCGACCAGAACCGTGTCGTCCCCGGCGGCGGTGCTGTCGTCGACGTCCACCGCGGTGACCATCCGGGTCGGGTCGGTTCGGCCGTTTCCGCGTACCCCATCGGTGTTCTTCGCACTCGCGGCCTCGGCCGCGTCACCCAGCACGCCCGCCACCTCGGCCGCGTCCGGACGGTCCGCCGGGTGCTTGGCCAGGCACTGGGCCACCAACTCGGCGATCTCGTCCGGCACGCCGGGCAGCGGCGGCAGCGGCGCCGGCTCCAGATAGACATGTGCATTGATCATCTGGGTGGTGGTCTCCACGCTCCACGGCGCCACCCCGGCGAGCAGGCGATAAAGGAGCACACCGAGTGCGTACACGTCGGAGGCCGGCTCGATCTCGCTGCCGGTCAGGCGCTCCGGCGCGAGGTAGGCGGGCGTGCCCAGCAGCGCGTCCTCGGGTTTCGCCGGACCCGCGACCGCGGCGATGCCGAAGTCCACCACCTTGGCCCCCGCCGGGGTGACCATGACGTTCGCCAGCTTGATGTCGCGGTGCACGAGGCCGTCCTCGTGCGCGACCGCGAGGGCCGCGGCGATCTCGCCGCAGATCCGGAAGACGCGGCGCGGCGGAATCCGGCCGCGCGCCACACGCTGTTGCAGCGTCGGCCCATTGATCAATTCCATGACGACGTACGGGACCGGGCGGCCGTTCTCCTCGGACTCCCCGAAATCGTAGATCTGCGCGATGTTCGGGTGCGAGAGGGTCGCGGCGGCTCGCGCCTCGTGCAGGATCCGGGCCCGGAACCGGGGTTCACCGGCATAGCGCCCGGCCAGCACCTTCACCGCGACCGGCCGATTGAGCACCTCGTCGAGGGCACGCCAGACGACGGCCATGCCGCCACGGCCGAGTTCGGTCTCCAGCCGATATCGGCCGCCGAGTTTTCTCTCCACCTCCACGGAGGCGAGTCTGCCCAACGGCCCGGGAATTCGCACATCCGGGCGACCCCGAGCGCCATTCATCTTTCACATTTCGTATTCAGCGGATATCGCCGGGAATTCTGCTGTTGTCCAGGCCCTGGAGACATTCCGCAAAGTTCGGCATCAGCCATTTATCGGGCCGAATCGGCGCGAAACCATCGTTGACCTTTTCATCCCGGAGGGCGACTAGTCAGGCTCCTGCATCCACCACTCGGTGAACTGGCGCGCCTGACCGGTCTCGTCCAGGCGCAGCACCCAGAGGTTGCGATAGACCCGATCCGGATAGGTGGTGCTCGCCTCGATCACCGCCAGGTCGTCGCTGACGATCAGCGGGTGCCAGGTGAAGGCCGTCGTGCCCGATTCGTCCTGGCGCTCCAGCCAGGCGGTCACGATCGCCTCCCGGCCGACCCACGGCTTCGCGTACGGCTCGGTGAAGTAGGCCGCGTCGTCGGCGAAGAGGTCCCTGATGTCGTCCGCGTCGTTCGACTCCCAGGCCTTGCGGTAGTTGTCCACCCAGGCCGTCACCGCGTTCAGGCTCGTCATGGCAGGTCCTCTCCTCGCGCCTCGTGCCCTTGTGCTCACCTTGCCGGCGTTGCTCACCTTGCCGGCCGTTGCTCACCTTGCCAGCCCGGAAACGTAGGGTCGCCCCCATGACCGAAAGCTGGCGGCACCTGCCACCTCCGGCCCGCCCGATCGCGGCCGCCACCGTCGCCGCCGTCGGCGCCGTCCAGGCCGGCGACGCCGGCGCACTCGACGACGCGACCGGCACACTGGCGGGCCTCGACCCGGCCCAGAGCGGCCTCATTCTGGGTACGACCGTCCGGCTCCTCCTCGAGGACGGCCACCCGGACGGGCTCACCGCCGACGACGTCCGGGCCGCCCTGGCGAGTTGCGTCCGGTCCTCCCCCGACGCGGACCCGCAGGTGGTCCTCTGGCTGCTGGCGGGGGCTCTCGGCGTGCTGGACGAGGACGGCGTACCCGCCCCGAAACCGGACGCCCTGGCCCGGCACGCCGCCATCCTGCTCGCCGATCTGCTGGCCGGCCGCCCGGCCGCACCGTGGCTGACCGCGGCCCTCACCGAGATCGAGCAGTCCCAGCTGAACGACTGACCGTCCCAGCTGAACGACTCACCAGGCCTGCTGATCGTTGAACCCCGGTACTGCCTCGCGGGGGACGACGAACAGGGAGGATTGCCTTGGGCCTGCAATTACGGCCGCTGATACACGTCGCGGACATGGCCGCCGCGATCCACTTCTTCGAGCAGCTGGGCGGCGCGCTGATCCACGGTGACCAGGACTGCGGGTGGGTGCTGATGCAACTCGGCACCACGCAGCTCGCCCTGACCCGTGACGAGCAGTCGCGGCCCGGGGTGGAACTCTGCTTCGGCAGCGTCCTGCCGCTGGACGAGATGCAGGAGCGGCTCAACGCGGCCGGGCTGACGGTCACCGAACTCAGCACCGACCGGGATTTCGGCGAACAACTCGAGGTACGCACACCGGACGGCCTGCTCATCAAAATCAACCAGCGGGAGCCAAGTCCGGTCCTGTGACCTTCGAGTGCCCCCGCGCCCGCACAGAGGTCGCCGCGAGCGGCACCCGGCCGAGGCGATGCGAGCGGCACCCGGCCGAGGCGATGCGAGCGGTACCACAAAACTTTGCAGAGACTGCAAGTTTCCGCGTAGCCTGCCCGGGTGCCCGCCACACCACCACCCAGCCGCCGGGAGAGCAAGCGGCAGCAGACCCGGTTCGCGCTGATCACCGCCGCGCTCCGGCTCGTCGACGAGCGCGGCGCCGACCGGGTGACCGTCGACGAGATCAGCGCGGCCGCCGAGGTGTCACCGCGCACGTTCTTCAACTACTTCCCGGCCAAGGAGGACGCCCTCGTCGGCGACCCCATGGAGGGCTGCACCGACATACGGCAACAGCTGCTCGCCGTCGCACCCGGTACCCCACTGCCGGCCGCCCTGATGGAGGCCCTCGCCCCCGCGGTCCACCACATCCAGGAGGACCGGGAGCTCTGGCTGCTCCGAATGCGCGTGATCGAGGCCAACCCGCAGCTGCTCCCCCAGCTCATCGCCGCGGCCGCAACCGCGGAACAGAGCCTGACCGACGCCGTCGCCGAGCGCGCCGGACTGCCCGTGGACCACGCCTATCCGGCGGTCGCCGCCGCGGTGTCCAGCGCCGCCCTTCGCGTGGCCGTGATGCGCTGGGCCGCCGACACCGCCGCGCGCCCCCTCTCCGACCACCTCCGTGAGGCCTTCGACACCGTCGCCGGCGGCCTCACCGCACCCACACCTCCTCAGAAAGCGAACCGATGACCACCACCCCAGAAGAAGCTCCGGCCGACGCACCGGCCGACGCTCCGGCGGAGACGTCCGGCCGGATGACGCACCGCGAGGTGATCCAAGCCCTCTCCGGCCTGATGCTCGGCATGTTCGTCAGCATCCTGGCCTCCACCGTGGTGGCCAACGCCCTGCCCCGGATCATCGCCGACCTCCAGGGCAGCCAGTCCGTCTACACCTGGATCGTCACCGCCGAGCTGCTCGCGATGACCGTCACCGTCCCGCTCTGGGGCAAGATGGCCGACCTCTGGAGCAAGAAGCTGCTGATCCAGCTCTCGCTCGGCCTCTTCGTGACCGGCTCGCTGATCGCCGGATTCACCCCGAACGTCGAGGTACTGCTGGTCAGCCGTGTCGTTCAGGGTGTCGGCGCCGGCGGCATGACCGCGCTCGCGATGATCGTCATGGCCGCCATGATCCCGCCCCGTGAGCTGGGCCGTTACTCCGGCATCTTCGGCGCGGTCTTCGGTGTCGCCACCATCGCCGGCCCGCTGATCGGCGGCGTCCTCGTCGACACCTCGTGGCTGGGCTGGCGCTGGTGCTTCCTGATCGGCGTGCCGTTCTCGCTGGCCGCCATCGCGCTGCTGCAGAAGACGCTGCACCTGCCGGTGGTGCGCCGCGAGGTGAACATCGACTGGCTGGGCGCGATCCTGATCACCGCGGGCGTCAGCACGCTGCTGATCTGGTCCACGCTCGCCGGCCAGCGCTTCGACTGGGCCTCCTGGCAGACCGCGGCCCTGGTGGCGGGTGGCCTCGTGCTGCTCGCGCTCGCCGTGTTCGTCGAGTCGAAGGTCAAAGAGCCGATCATCCCGCTCGGCATCTTCCGGCACCGCACCGTCACGCTCACCATCGTCGCCAGCGTCCTGGTGGGCGTCGCCATGTTCGGCGGTACGGTCTTCCTCTCCCAGTACTTCCAGGTGTCGCTCGGCAAGTCACCGACCGTCGCCGGCCTGATGGGCCTGCCGATGATCTTCGGCCTGCTGGTCTCGTCCACCGTCGCCGGTCAGCTCATCACGAAGTACGGCAGGTGGAAGGCCTACCTGGTGGCCGGTGCGATCGTGATGACCGTCGGAATGCTGCTGCTCAGCACCATCGGCGCCGGTACCAGCGTCGTGGTGCTCTCGGTCTACATGGCGGTGCTCGGCGTCGGCGTCGGCCTGCTGATGCAGAACCTCGTGCTCGCCGCCCAGAACGACGTGCCGGCCGCGGAGCTGGGTGCCACCACCTCGGCGCTCACGTTCTTCCGCAGCATGGGCGGTTCGATCGGGGTGAGCGCGCTCGGCGCCGTGCTGGCCAACCGGGTGACCACGCTCTTCGGCGAGCGGTTCGGCGCGGCGGCCGCCGAGGGCCCGGCCCAGGTCCCTGACCTGGAGACGCTGCCGCCGGAGGTGCTGACCGTGATCAAGGACATCTACGGTACGGCGACCGCCGACCTGTTCCTGATCGGTGCGCCGATCGCGTTCCTCGCGGTGATCGCGGTGATCTTCATCAAGGAGAAGCCGCTCTCCACGCTCACCGGTGACGAGCGCGCCCGGCAGGAAGCCGCGGCGGCGGCGATCCACTGACCTTGATGAACACGCCCTGGGGGTGCCGGTCGAAATCGGTCGGCCGGCGCCCCACGGAAGCGTGATAATCGGCCCGCGAGGGACGCCCGGTCAGGAGGGGCGCAGCCCCACCGAAGTCCGCGGGGACGGCGGCTCGGCACACCCGAGCAGGCCGACCAGCCCGGAGACCCAGAGCTGCCGGTAGACCGTGGCGCTGGGATGGCTGACAACCAGCTTGACGCCGCTCGCGGCGGCGGTGTGGAAGCAGGCCACCAGAATGCCGATCCCGATGCTGTCGATCAGCATGACCCGTTGCAGGTCCAGACAGATCTTGCTCGGCGTCATGCTGGTCAGGACGTCATTCACCGCGTCCCGCATGACATGAGCGTTGTCCAGATCGATCTCACCGCTGGGTGCGATCTCGACGGTCCCGTCGGCCAGCTGGCGGGTCGTGATCGGCAGATACACAGCTGCCCTCTTCCTGGCATCGAGCCGGGGCTGACGCCGACTTTCCGCGGTATTTGCGCCGGCCCGGAAAGGCCGTACGCGAGGGGCGCGCGCTGGGGACGCCGTCTCGGAACCCGCGTTCCTACAACAATCCGCTGGTCTGCAAGTTACGCCACGTAGGCGCGGAACGCCAGAGTAGTTCATATGGCCGGAATGTGCTGGAACGGTCACTGCGTGGCGCCCACGTTGACTGTCCACTGACTTTGACCGAATACTCACCGTATGCGATGGAGCGCCACGCGCAATGGTTGACGCCTTACCGCGCGCCACATCAGCGACGGGAACTGTCTACTTCGACAGCGTCGACGCGAACAGGGCCAGGGAGGCTCTGAATCGTTTTTACCATCCCGTGTCCCTCGGTTTCCCCGACGGCGGTGACCCGGCGATCGAGGTGGAAATGATCCAACTCGGACCGCTCACGGTGGGATATCTGACCTTTTCGGGCCGTGCCACTGTCGACGCACCCGAGGTGGACGCGTACCACGTCACGCTGCCCACGACGGGGCGGGTCCGGGCCCGGCAGGACGGCCGCGAGGTGACCGCGACACCGGACACCGCCCTGGCCTTCCGGCCCGGCGACCCGATTCACCTGCGGCACGAGGCGAACACCGCCGAGCTCGAGCTTCGCATCGAACGCTGGGCGCTCGAGGCCGAGCTCGCCGCCCTGCTCGGTCACCCGATCGAGGGACCGATCGACCTGCCGTCGACGTTCGACCTCACCGAGGGGCCGGCGCACAGCTGGAGCCGGCTGGTCAGACTGCTCCGCGACGAACTGGACCACGAGACGAGCCTGCTCTACCAGCCGCTGATCGCCGAGCAGTTGTGCAGCAGCGTGCTGAGCGGCCTGCTGCTGAGCGTTTCGCACCGCTATCACGACGAGTTGGTCGCGCCGGCCTCCGTGGGACCGCCGCGGGCGATCCGGCGCGCGGTGGAGGCGATCAACGAGGAACCGGAGCGCGCCTTCACCGTCGCCGACCTCGCCGTCCTCAGCGGGATGAGCGTCCGGTCGCTCCAGGAGGGCTTCCGGCGGCACGTCGGCCTCGCACCCATGGCCTACCTGCAGCAGATACGGCTGACGCGAGCCCGTGAGGCCCTGCGGCGCGGAGACCCGGCCCGGATCACCGTCGCCACCGTGGCGCACCGCTGGGGTTTCGCCCACCTGGGCAGGTTCGCGTCGGCATACCGCAAGCGCTTCGGAGAATCACCCTCGGAGACGCTGCGAACCGCGCCCTGACGATCCCGCTCTCCAGAGCACAGCAAGGCGGGAGCCAGGGCCAGAGCAGGGCGGGAGCCAGGGCCACAGCAAGGCGGGAGCCAGGGCCAGAGCAGGGCGGGGAACCGCCGCGTCACTCTCCCGAGTCGCAACGGGCCGGCAAAGGTGGCGTTACTCCCCCGGGTCGCAGCGGGGCTGGGACACGTCACGGACCGGCCCGTGCGACGCGGAGGCGCCGAACAGGTGGCCACGTGTCGGTACCCAGTCGCGCCAGGGAGCCAGCCGGGACGGCACCGTGGCCATCTCTCCGTCTCCCGCGCCGCGTTGGTCACGCAGGTAGGACACGACACGCTGGGCGGCTTCCTCGCCGTTCTGGGCGAGGCTCAGCAGCATGCGCTGATCCGTCTCGTCGGCGGGCGCCCGGCTCGCCGCTCGTAGCAGGGCGGCCATGCCGGCCAGCGCCCGCGCCGCGTCGTACGCGTCTCGCTCGGCTTCCCACATGCCCGTCACGCTCGTGCTCCGCCGCACGTGGAGACGGGCCTTACCTTCGCTGCGGTGCAGTCGGTCATGCGGTGCATCCCCTCACCCCCCACACTCACTCCGGGGTTACGTCGCGAGGCTGCCGAGCCATCGCTGGACGTGCGACCCGATGAGTGTGACAAGCCGAAAATGTATTCGGCTCGCTACTTTGCGTCCATCCGTAACGCGCGGGTTCTGTCCAGTTAGCGCTCAGTTCGGACACTCTGGGGTGGCTGACCGGTCGGTGACCGCGTGTCCGTCTCGTTCCGCGGCTACCCGACCTGGAGATCAGAAAACCTGAAACGGGACATTGTGACGGGTCAGTTTTCGAGGCGTACGGTCGTGCCTTCCCGGATAGCTCGCTCGGCCGCGACCAGGACCGCAGTCACCGTGACGCCGAAACGCACGTCGCAGTCCGGCTGCGCCCCGCCGCCGGCGGCGGTGATCAACTGGTCCAGCGCCCGGCCCAGAGCCACCTCCGGCCGCCACCGCGTCTTCGGCGGCTCCAACAGGCCGGCCTCTCCCGCGAAGACCGCCTCTTCGCGGGCCGCGGCGGCCGGCGCGTCCACCGAAAGGGTGAGCCGGCTGATCGCGCCACCGGCGTGCCGCAGCAGCAGGTGGGTCAGATCACGCTCGCCGGCCATGCCGGTCACCTCGGTCACCGGGCCGAGCACCGGCACTACCAGGGCGAGCGCGTGCGGCCCGACGTCCCAGAGGCCGCCGCGCTCACGCCGCCACGGCGAGGCGCCGAACGGGTTGCCCTCCTGGAAGATCGAGCCGAGGTGGTCGACCCGCGCCTCGGTCCAGCCGCCGGTGGCGATGGCACCGGCGAGGAACTCCTCGCTCTCCGGCGTGAAGCGCCGGGTGAAGAAGACCACCGAGGCCAGATCACGCGCGGCGACGGCCGCGGCGACTGCTTGCGCCTCTTCGGTACGCAACGCGACGGGCTTGTCCAGTACGAGGTGGCGTCCGGCCTCCGCCGCGCGCAGGGCGAGCGGCGCCTGCACGTCCGGCGGCAGGGCGATCGCGACCGCGTCCACGTCGGCGATCAGGTCGCCGGCGTCGGCGTACGCCCGGACGCCGTACTCATCGGCCAGCGCTGCCGCCTTGCCGGGGTCCCGGCCCCACACGCCGGTGAACTCCACCCCCGCATGTGCCGCCAACGCCGGTGCGTGGGCGAAATGCGCCCAGGGTCCCGTACCGAAAAGTCCGAAGCGCACTGGATCGCCCATCCGTAGCCACTGAAGATCGCCAGGCCGGAAGTTACCAGCCCAACGGCACATCAGTAACCTGGCCGGGTGAACGGTCCCCTCTCGACGGCGACAATTGTCGCCGCTCTCGTGCTGGCCGCGTGGTATCTGCTGCGCGCAGCCCTCGATCGCGCGCCGAGCCGGATCGACCTGGCAGGCACCGCCGCGCTCAGCGTCCTGGTCGCGATCCTGGTCGCGGTCGCCGTGGCGGGTCTCTTCGACGGCAGCCGCCCGCAGGACGTGCCCACCTTCGCCGGCTACCTGATCACGACGATCGGCTTCGCACCCACGGCGGTCATCCTCGCCAAGATGGAACCGACCCGCTGGGGCAGCCTGATCCTCGGGATCGGCTGCCTCGTCCTGCCCGTCCTCGTGCTGCGGCTGCAGCAGATCGCGTCGGTGACCGGTGCCTGACGAATCCGCCCCCGCTGCCACCCGGCCCCGCGACGCCGCGCTCAACACCGGGCTCGGCCGGGTCCTGCTGCTGGTCTACGGCATCTTCGCGCTCTCCGCGAGCGCCCGGGCCCTGGTGCAGATCAGCACCCACTTCGCCGAGGCGCCACTCGCCTACCTGCTCTCCGCCTTCGCCGGCCTGGTCTACATCGCCGCCACCGTCGGGCTGGCCCGGGGCGGGCCGCGCGGCCGGATGATCGCGCTGGTCAGCTGCAGTGTCGAGCTCGCCGGCGTACTGGTGATCGGCACCCTCAGCATCGTCGACGCGGTCGCCTTCCCGGACGACACGGTGTGGTCCCACTTCGGCAGCGGCTACGGCTACGTCCCGCTCGTCCTGCCCTTCATCGGCCTCTGGTGGATCTGGCGCCACCGCCCCACCACCTAGCCGACCGGGCTGGTCATGAGTGCCCTCTCAGAGCCGCCGAGTCAGCACTGGCAGCCAGCCGAGACCGACCGGCTGGGCGTGAGCGCTCCCTCAAGACCGCCGAGTCAGCAGTGGCAGCCAGCCGCACGCCGCGAGACGCCAACCGCAAGCCGAGGGCCGCGAGACGCAGGCCGCGAGGCAGGGCCGTCAGACGGAGCTGTCGATGGCGTGCGGGACGAAGTTGCAGGTATTGCCGGTGACCAGGCCCTCGGTGCCGACACCCTCGCGGATACCCATTCCGGCCGGCTCCCCGTCGATCAGCCAGGCGCCGATCACCGGGTGCAGCGTGCCCTCCAGGCCGTCGAAGGACGGTAGTTCGCAGAGCTCCTGCACGATGTAGCGGCCGTCCGCACCGTACTCCGACGGATTCGCCGTGATCGGGACACCGTCGCGGACCAGCGTGACCGAGCCACCCTCGCGACCCCAGACCGGCTTTTTCGCGTACGACGTGAGCTTCGCGGCGCCGGACGAGTCGGCGAAGTAGGCGGGTAGCAGGTACTTCCCGCGCTCGGGATCGTCACCGAAGAGCATCCACAGCACCGGCAGCAGTGCCTTGTTGCCGAGCAGCGCGGCCTTGTAGGGCGGCTCGATCCACACCGTGCCCCGTTTCTCCGGGTCGGCCATGTTGCGGAAGAAGGCCTTGCCGCCCTCCTCGTGCCAGAACCACTCCCACGGGTAGAGCATGAAGATCACATCGATCGGCTCGGCCTTGTGCTCCTGGCCGGGAGCGGGCACGAAGACGACCCGGTCGCCGGCCACGTCCCAGCCGATCTGGCTCATCGCGATCAGCTCGACCGGGTATCCGGCCTCCTCCGCCGTCGCCATCAGGTAGGCGACGTTCATCCGATCCTCTCCGGACGTCTCGCTTGTCTCGTACGCAAAAAAGATCTTGGGTTTTTCCGGAAGCCACGTCCGCGCCTCGCGCAACTTGCCGATGTTGCGCCGCCAAGCACCCGGATCGCCCGGCTCGCCCGGTGTCGCTTCCCAGCCCACCAGGCGCTCGTGGATGGAGTTCCACTGACGCCATTCGTGCTGGGTGACGCCGGTCTGGTCCATCCAGTGCCACTGGATGACGGCGGCCTCGACGAGCGAGGTCGGCGTCTGCGCGTTGAACTCGAGCAGCCGCGGAACGCTGCCGGCGCCGTTGTACCAGAGGTCGAAGCGGCCGTAGATGCTCGGTGAGAAGTCGGGCGTCTGCATCGGCAGACGCATGTCCGGATCTTTGTCGTAGTGCGTCCACGTGTCCGCGTCGCCGTCGAACCAGGTCCGGATGATCTGCTCGTGGGCGTATTCCGGTATGCCGATCCGGGCCAGGAAGCACGTCTCGTCGTTGCAGACCGAGCCGAAAAAGCCCTGCTTACGGCCTTCGACGGTGCGCCGCGGGCACTGGCGGACGATCCAGTCGCCGGCCTCCAGGCACATCGAGTGCAGCGTCGAGGTGGCGGTCTCCAGCTCCTCGATCTCGGCGGCGGTGAAGTCGTAGAACGGACCCTCCCGCCAGTACGACGTCATGGTGCCGTCCGGCAGCTCGGTGTCGTTGTACGTCAGGCCGAGGCTGAAGTTGGTGAGCTGCCAGCCGTCACGCACCGGCCCGTACGCCACACGCCGCACCGTCAGCCCCCGGACGAGCCGGACTTGCCGCGGGAACCGCCGCCGCTGCCACTGCCGCCCTTGCCCACGACGCTCGTCTTCACGGTGCCGTTGCTGATCTTGCCGCTGGACGGCAGGCCGAACTTCGAGCGCGAAGCCGCGTCGTTGTACGCGAACTTACTCCCGCCGGACGGCAGCCGGTGGCCGATCGGGTAACCGGACCGGTAGCCCGACGAGTGCCAGATGAAGAAGCCGCCACCGCCACCGCCGCCACCGTTGTCGTCGTCGCAGTAGTCCTCGTCGACGACAACGCCGTTCGCGTCGGCGCAGTAGAAACCCTCGTCGACATATTCGTCGTTGTCGCAGGCCGCCACACCTCCCGCGGCCAGCAGGAGGAACGTGCTGGTGAGCGACACGCTACGGGAACTCATGCGTCGGTTCATGATTTCTTTGTAACTCTTCTCAGCAAGTTGCCAGCATCAGTGAGCAATTTTCAACCTGGCATCGGGCCCGAGGCTGCCGGGCCGTTGTCCAGCACCGGCAAGCGAGGCCCTCGCCACGTTGAAGCAGGGCTCAGTCTTTGGGCCCACCGGCGACATAAATCACCTGTCCCGATACAAAGCCCGCCCCGTCACTGACCAGGAAGGCTACGGTGTTTGCCACGTCTTCGGGGCGTCCGGCCCGTCCTACGGGAATCTGGCCGATCGCGGCCTTCTCGAAATCGGTGAATTCCACCCCGACCCGGGCCGCGGTGGCCCGGGTCATGTCGGTGACGATGAAGCCGGGCGCGACCGCGTTGGCGGTGATGCCGAACTTGCCCAGCTCGATCGCCAGCGTCTTGGTGAAGCCCTGGACGCCGGCCTTGGCAGCCGCGTAGTTGGCCTGGCCCCGGTTGCCGAGCGCGGAGGTGCTGGACAGGCTCACGATCCGCCCGAAGCCCGCGTCGACCATGTGCTTCTGCACGGCCTTGCTGAAGAGGAAGGCGCCACGCAGGTGCACCGCCATGACGGTGTCCCAGTCGTCCTCGCTCATCTTGAAGAGCAGGTTGTCGCGAAGAACCCCGGCGTTGTTGACCAGGACCGTCGGCGGGCCCAGCTCGGTCACCACCCGCTCGACGGCCGCTGCCACCTGGGCCGGATCGGCCACGTCGGCGCCGATCGCGACAGCGGTGCCGCCCGCGTCGTGCACCGCTGTCACCGTGTTCGCGCAGGCACCCTCGTCGAGGTCGACGACCGCGACGGCCAGCCCGTCGGCGGCGAGCTTCATGGCGATCGCCTCACCGATGCCGCGGGCGGCACCGGTCACGATGGCCACCCTGCTGGGTGCGGACTGCGACATTGCGGCCTCCGATAGTGATCTTCGCTACTGATGGCCGATGCTATCCCCGCTCAGGCGGTTCTGCGCATCCGGATCCACCGGTACCCGTATCCCTCGACGCGGATCTTGTCGAGCTTGCCCGGTTCCGGGTACTCCTGGTCGGCCAGGACGTCGTTCGGGAACTCCGTCTCACCGGCCAGGCTGCTGAGGTCGACCTCACCACCGTCGGGACCCAGGTTGTGCACGAAGACCATGCTCCCGGTGGTGTCGTCGGCCCGGTGCACCAGCATCGTGCGCCCCGCGGGCACGTCTACGTGGGTGCAGCTCCCGCTGCCGATCTCCGGCGCCTCCTTCAGGGTCCGGATCATCCGCTCGAACCAGGAGAGCAGCGAACTCGGGTCGTGCCGCTGCTGGGTGGCGTTGAGGGTCTCGTAGCCGAATTCACCGCCGGAGATGACCGGCCGGCCCAGCGAACCCGGCTCAGCGGCCGAGAACCCGCCGTTGGGCAGCATGTTCCACTGCATCGGGGTACGGATCGCGTCGCGGCCCTTGAGCGACAGGTCGTCACCCATGCCGATCTCCTCGCCGTACCGCAGCACCGGGGTACCACGCAGGCTGAACTGCAGCGAGTAGGCGAGCTCCAGCCGCCGCCGGTCGTTGCCCAGCATCGGCGCGAGCCGGCGGCGGATGCCCCGGCCGTAGAGCTGCATGTCCTCGTCCGGCCCGAACTTGGCGAAGACGTCCTCGCGCTGTTCGGCGGTGAGCCGGGACAGGTCGATCTCGTCGTGGTTGCGCAGGAACGTGGCCCACTGCCCGCCCGAGGGCAGCTTCGGCGAGTCACGCAGCGCGTCGATGATCGGCTCCGGGTCCTCCCGGGCCAGGCCGAGGATCACCCGCGCGTTCAGCATGAAGTCGAACAGCATGTGGATGCGGTTGCTGGAGCCGCCCTCGTCACCGAAGAACTTGAGCAGCTCGTCGGGCTCCACGTTGGCCTCGGCCAGCAGGACCGCGTCACCCTTGCGCCACTGGACGTGCTGCCGCAGCTCGGTCAGGAAGCCGAGGTCCTTCGGCGAGTTCGCGTTGCCCGGCTCGGTCTGCTCGATGATGAACGGCACCGCGTCCATCCGGAACCCGGAGACACCGAGCTGCAGCCAGAACGAGCAGATTTTCTTGATCTCCTCGCGGACCAGCGGGTTGTTGATGTTGAGGTCCGGCTGGAACTTGTAGAACCGGTGGTAATACCAGAGCTTGGCGGTCCGGTCGTAGGTCCAGGTCTCGGCCTGTTCACCCGGGAAGACCATGCCCTGGTTGCGGTCGGCGGGCTCGCTCTCGCTCCAGACGAACCAGTCACGGTACGGAGAATCCGGCGACGACCGCGCGGACTGGAACCACGGGTGCTGGTCGGACGTGTGGTTGACCACCAGGTCGATGATCACCTTTATGCCCCGGTTGGACGCCTGGTGCAGCAGCTCGGCGAAGTCGCCGAGGTTACCGAACCGAGGGTCCACGTTGTAGAAGTCCGAAACGTCGTAGCCGTCGTCCCGGCCCGGGGACGGGTGGATCGGGTTCAGCCAGAGGCAGTTCACGCCGAGCCGGGACAAATAGTCGAGCCGCCCGATCAGTCCCTGGATGTCCCCGACACCATCACCGTTCGAGTCGGCGAAGGAATCGATGTCGAGACAATAGACGACGGCTTTCGAATACCACCGGTCACTCATACGCCCTTACATGTCCCCGCCTGCGGACCACGAAACGTTCGCCGGCCACCAGCACGACCAGCCCGCCCGTGAAGAACAGGACCGGTGTCCCGATCAGAACGATCGCCTGGCTCGTCACGATCCCCGGCGTGATGTCGACGGCGAGGGCGAGCCGCATCAGATCCCACGAGTACAGAAAGACGGCCGGGACCGCGAGGATCGTGGTCAGCAGGACCGCCACCCGATTGCGGACCGCGGGCCGGGCTGCCGTGACCGCGGCGACCAGCAGCGCCATCGGCACCCAGAACCGCACCACGTCGGCGTTGAGCGGATCGGGAAACCGCACCGTGCCGGCGTGGACGACCAGCGAGCCCACGATCATGACCGCGATCCCGGCAGCCAGGAAGCGAGTGCCCCGGCGGCCCACGACCTCCCGCACCGGGCGCGCCGGACGAGCCGCCACGAGGACCGCGAGGATCAGCAGGGCGACCGTGGGAGCCCAGGTCAGCCGGAGCGACTGCCACGGCGCCAGCTCCCACCACCAGAGCACCGCGCCGGCCTCGACCACGACCGCGGCGGCGGCCAGCCCCGCAGCGGTCCGGCGCAGGCCCGCCAGGAGCGCGGCGGAGACCGCGATCCAGGCGAGCGCACGCAGCCCCGGATCGAGCAGCAGGAGCCCGTCCACACCGTGCGCCCGCATCCGCTCGCCGGACTCGAGGACCATCCGCAGGCCGCCGGCGAACCGCCCGGCGGCGATCCCCGCCAGAACCAGGGCGGCGACCAGCCCGGTCACGGCGGCGGCGTCGCGCCACCCCGAACCCCGGCGGCTCTGCGGCGACCGGCCGAACCGGGCCGTGAGACCCGCACGCAACAGGTCCAGCACCTCGGCCGGAGCCGGAAAGCGCCGGCCCGGCTCGGCATCCGCCATCAGCACGCCGATCATCTCCTCCTCGTAGTCGGCCCGGTGGCCGGCCGGATAGACCCGCAGCAGCCTGCGATAACGCGTCTCCAGGGTGGTCACGCCGAGCCTGCCTGCCGCACGCCCTCCCGGCGCCTGCCTCACTGCCGTCCAGTCGGTCATGCGGGGGCTCCTCCGATCTCGGGGCGGCGCGCCCGCAGGCGGCGCTCGGCGATGGTGGCCTGCTGGCGCAGCCGGGCGGTCTCGGTGGCAAGGCTCCGCTCGCCGGCCGCGGTGAGCCGGTAATAGCGCCGCAGCCGGGACTGCACGATCTCCTCGCGGTCCACCTCGATCAGGCCCTCGGCGCGCAGCCGGTCGAGGGCGGCGTAGAGCGTGCCGGCTCGCAGGCGGACCCGCCCGCCTGTCATGGCGGTCACATCCTCGATCACGGCATAGCCGTGCCGGGGCTCCTCAGCCAGCGCGGTGAGCACCAGGAAGGTCGGCTCCCGCATGGGTGCGTCGGTCATGGCGGAAGCATATACCGATGGCAGGTATATACAAGCCCCGGTTCGTAGGCTTGGCGGTGGGTAACCCTTGACCACTGACCTAACCCCAGGAGGACGGCACATGGCCGAAGGCGATCTCTCGAACCTCGGTGGACTGACCGGCTGGGTCGCGTCAGTCATCGAGTCGCTCGGTGAGGTGGGCGTCGGCCTGCTGGTGGCCCTGGAAAACCTGATCCCGCCGATCCCGAGCGAGATCGTCCTCTCGATGGCGGGTTACCTGGCCAGCGAGGGCAAGGTCAACCTGGTGCTCGTCTGGTTCACCGCGACGCTCGGCGCGCTGATCGGTGCGCTGCTGCTCTACTGGCTGGGCCGTGGCCTCGGCGAGGAGCGGCTGCGCCGCTGGCTGGACAAAGTCCCCCTGGTCGACCTGGACGACCTGAACAAGGCGGACCGCTGGTTCGAAAAACACGAGAAATCGGCGGTGCTCTTCGGCCGCTGCATGCCGGTGGTGCGCAGCCTCGTCTCGATCCCGGCCGGCGCGAACCACATGCCGCTGGGCCTGTTCGCACTCTGCACCGCCATCGGCAGCGGCGCCTGGAACGCGCTCTTCGTGGGTGGCGGTTACGCCCTTGGCTCCCGCTGGCACAACCTGGAGCAGTACGCGAACTGGTTCGACTACGCGATGTGGGCGTTCTTCATCGTGGTGATCGGCCAGTGGGTGATCAAGAAGACGCGCCAACGCCGACGCGCGGCCGCCCGGGTGGACGACCGCGCGTAAGCGGTTGGCTCAGAGCCGGTTGGCTCGGAGCCGGTCATCTCAGAAGCCGGCGCTCACCTTCGTGAAGGCCCAGTCGGCCTGCGCGATGCCGGAGCAGTTGCTGACCACGCCACCACCGGCGCAGCCGCGGTCCCGGTTGACCGCCCAGAAGGCGAAGCGGGCCAGGCCCTTGCTCTTCGCGTAGTCCCGGATCCGGGTCCAGGTCTCGACCGAGGTCAGCTCCTGCTGGTCGGAGAGACCGTTCATGCCGGAGATGCCGATCTTGGCGTAGGCCTGGGCGTCGGTCCAGCCGAAGGTCGACTTCAGTACGTTCTTCAGGCCCTCGGTGGCGCCGACGTTCGCCGCGTACATGTCGGCACCGCCGCTGAAGTCGAACGGCATCTGGGTGAAGACGTCGATGTTCGCGTTCTTCGCCTTGGCCTGCTGGATCAGCCGGACGCCGTGCGCGTTCGGGCCGGTCGTCGTGGTGCCGAAGGTGAGGATGGTCTTCACGCCCGGGTTGCGCTGCTTGACGATCTTCAGCGCGTCGACGATCCGGTCGGCCACCACGTAGTTCTCGAACTCGTCGGTGTTCTCGATGTCGATGTCGATCGCCTTGAGCTGGAAGGTGTCGATCACCTTCTGGTACGCGCCGGCGAGCGCCTCGGGGGTCGAGCAGTTCGGGCCGAGCTTGTTACCGCTCCAGCCGCCGATCGACGGGACCACGTCGGCCCCGGCCGCCCGGATCGCCGCGATGGTGCTGGCGTGCGCGCCGCCGGTGAGGCCGGACGCACCGTCCCACGCCGGGTTGCAGCCGTTGCTGGCCAGCACGAACGCGATGGTGAACGCCTTGATGCCGGTCGCGTTGACGACGGTGGCCGGCGCCGGCGGGTTACCCCAGCCGGGGTAGATGTACGGCGCTGCCGCCATCTTGGTGCCGGTCGGCGGCGGTGTCGTGGGCGGCGGTGTCGTCGGGCCGGTGGGCGGCGGCGTGGTCGGGTTGGTACCGCCGCACACGCCGTTGTCGATCCAGACGGCCCACTGGCTGCTGTTGGCCGCCGGCGACTCGTTCTGGGTCCACCACTTGGCGGTGTAGTTGTGGCCGCTCTGCGAGGCCACGTTGTCCTTGACGTAGACCGTGGACGCGCTCCACGCCGGCGCACACGCGGCGGCGGCGCTGGAGCTGGCCATCGGGAGGATCGCGGCGGCGGTGCCCGCTGTCGCGATCGCCGCCACGACGGCGATCTTCCTGCTCAGTTTCACGGGGACTCCAGGGATTTCAGGGGTGTCAGGGGAGGGTGGCGAGGTGCGGGTCGACCGTGTTGGCCCAGCCGTTGCCGTTCGTCACGTCCCAGTTGATCGACCAGGTCATCGCGCCGCGGATCCCCGGGTAGGTGGCCGGCGGCTTGAAGGAGCCGCAGTTGGTGCCCTTGGCCAGGCAGTCGAGTGCGGCGTTGACCACTGACGGGGCGACATAGCCGCCACCGGCCGCACGGGTGCTCGACGGCAGGCCCAGCGCGACCTGGTCCGGGCGCAGGCCGTTCTGCAGCGGGATGCAGGCCAGCGCGGTCAGGAAGTTGACGTTGCCCTGGCCGTACGCGGCGTTGTTGTCGCAGCCGAGCATCGCGCCGGAGTTGTAGTACTGGGTGAAGACGACGGTCAGGATGTCCTTGATGTCGAGCGCGAGCTTGAAGTACGAGGACTGCGGGTTCTGCATGTCGATGGTCTGCGGTGCCATCGTGATGATCAGGCCGCTGCCGGCCTTGGCCCGCAGGCTGCGCAGCGCGCTCGCCATGTAGGTCGGGTTGAGTCCGTTCTCCAGGTCGATGTCGACACCGTCGAAGCCGTACGTCTGCATCAGCCGGTGGACCGAGTCGGCGAAGGCGGTGGCCGCGACCGGGCTGTTGACGGCGACCGTGCCCTTCTCGCCGCCGACCGAGATGATCACCTTCTTGCCGCGCGAGTGCAGCGTGGCGATGTCCGCCTTGAACTGCGCGTCGGTGTAACCGCCGACCGCCGTGGCCAGGCCCGGGTCGAGGTTGAAGGTGACCGCGCCGGCGGTGGTGGTGGCGTCCGCGAAGGCGACAGCGATCAGGTCGTAGGTGGCCGGAGTCGCGGCGAGCTTGAGCGGGGCGGCGCCGTTGTCGAAGTTCTGCCAGTACCCGGTGAGGAAGTGCTTCGGCAGCTGCCCGTTGCTGGGCGGAGTCGTCGGCGGCGTGGTGGGCGGAGTCGTGGTGGGCGGTGTGGTGGTGGGCGGTGTGGTGGTGGGCGGTGTGGTGGTGGGCGGTGTGGTGGTGGGCGGCGTCGTCGTGGGCGGGGTGGTGGGCGGGGTGGTGGGCGGGGTGCCGCCGTCACAGACACCGTTGTCGGCCCAGACGTCCCACTGGCCGCTGCGGACGGCGGGCGACTCGTTCTGCGTCCACCACTTGGCCGTGTAGTTGTGGCCGTTCTGCGAGGCCACGTTGCCCTTCACGTACACGGCGGCCGAGCTCCACGCGCCCGCGCACGCCGTGGCCGCCGACGCGTTCCCCGCGAAGTAGGTCGCCGCACCTCCGGCGACCAGCGCCGTGACCGTAGCGAGGATTACCGATCTGGAGCGCTTCATCGCCGTCCTTCCATGCACACCCGGTGAGATGTATCAATCTTTAGGACTGTTAACAGTCAAAGTAAAGAGGACGGACCTTAAACTTCCTTAAATGACAAATGGGCCGTAGTCGCTGGTCAGCGACTACGGCCCATCAGTTTCGGTCGATAAAAATGATTACCGGCGGAACTGGATCCAGTTCACGTTGGCGAAGTCGGCCGGCTGGCCACTGCTGAAGGTGAGGAAGACGGTGTGACGGCCGGTGACGTTCGAGACGTTGCCGGGGATCGACTGCCAGTTCTGCCAGCCACCGGTGCCGCCGAACGCGAAGCTGCCGATCGGCGCGTTGGACCGGCTGTCGATACGGACCTCGACCAGGCCGCTGACGCCACTGCCCGCGCCCGAGGCCACCCGGGCCACGAAGTCACGCACCCCGCCGTTGCCGAAGTCGACGTTGTTGAACTGCAGCCAGTCGCCGTTGGCGATGTAGCCGACGTCCTGACCACCCTCGGAGCAGCTCTCCACCTGCACGGCCGACGCCGAGTTGTAGGACTCCGCCTCGATCCGCGCGTACGCGTCCCGCACCGAGCCGGAGGGCGGCGTGGTGGTGGGCGGCGTCGTCGGGTTGGTCGGGTTGGTGCCCCCGGACGACTGCCAGACGGCCACGTAGTCCACCAGCATCGGAACACCGGACTGGGTCTGCGCGGTCGGCCCGCCACCGAACGCGGCCGGGAACCCGCCGCCCATCGCCACGTTGAGGATGACGAAGAACCCGCGCTTGGTCGCGTTGTTCCAGGTTGTGGCGTCGACAGCGGTCGAGGGCAGGGTCCAGTAGTTGACACCGTCGAGGTACCAGCGCATCTGCTCGGGTGAGGTGCTGCGGTCATACTCCACCGCGTAGGTGTGGAAGCTGTTCAGGCAGCCGTTGCAGGCCCGCTCACCGCTGGTCAGGCCGGTGGTCTCGTTGCACGGCCCGCCGGGGTTGCTGCCACAGTGCAGCGCGGCGAAGACGCTGGGCCGGCCGTTGACGTTCTCCATGATGTCCCACTCGCCGATGCTCGGCCAGTTGGTCGCGCCCACCGGCCGGGCCGCGTCGCCGAGGGCCCAGAACGCGGGCCAGTACCCGGCGGCCGCCGCCCCGGAGACGTTGGGCTGCTGGATCCGGGCCTCGATGCGCACCTTGCCACCGGACGGTGCGGCGAAGTTGGTCCGCTGGGTCTCGATCCGGCCGGAGGTCCAGCGGCCGCCGGAGTCCCGGATCGGCTTGATCGCCAGGTTGCCGCCGCCGTCGTGGTAGACGTTCGCTGTCGAGTCGGTCATCGTCTCGACCTCGCCGGTACCCCAGTTGGACGCACCTCCGGGATAACCGGTGCCGGTGGAGTAGAGCCAATTCGACCGGTTCACCCCGGTGCCGGCCGCACCGGTGAAGTCGTCGCTGAACACCAGGGACATGCCGGAGGGCGGCGGGGGAACCGCGGCTTCGGCGCTGGCCACGATGCTGACGGACGCACCGACCGTGAGCATCGCGGCAGCTACGGCGAACAATCGCCGGGCCGCTCTGCGGGGGATTCTGTTCATCGGGACACGCCTTTCGGGGGACGAGGGCGAGCCGTGAGAGCGCTCTCACAAAGTTTCACGCTTGTTTCACATCTCTGTCAATATGGACGGCTCCCGATCGGCACGGACTGGCCCCACCCACGGTTTCCGGAGAAAAATCTTCGGGTACACCAGCGGCCATGGAGACCGTCACCGAGGGCACCGAGCTCCCCGCCGAAATCGCCGCCGAGGCCGAACGACACGACCTCATGACCCTCGGCATCGAGGAGGAGTACCTGCTGGTCGACGCCACGGAGCCACGCGCCGTGGAAGCCGTCGACGCGGTCTTCGCCGAGTTGCCCGACGATCTTCGCCCCAGCGTTCAGCAGGAGTACTACCGCAGCCAGATCGAGGTGGCCAGCCCGCCGCGGCTCGAACTCGGCGAGCTGCACGACGCGATGCGGACGCTGCGCTCCGGACTTGCGGCGGCGACCGAGCGGGCCGGGGCCCGGCTGATCGCTGTCGGCACCGGCCCGGCGGCCGGACCCAACCTGCGGATCGTCGACAAACCCCGGTACCACCAGATGCGGGAGCGCTTCGGCGACCTCTCCCCCGGCCAGGGCATGTGCGGCACGCACGTGCACGTCAGCATTCCGGACCCGGAAACCGGCGTGCAGGTGCTCAACCACCTGCGGCCGTGGCTCCCGGTGCTTCAGGCGGCCGCGGCCAACTCACCGCTCTACGGCGGCCGGGACACCGGTTACGCCAGCTGGCGCTCGATGCTGTGGGAGCGCTGGCCCACCGTGGGCCCGACGCCGTACCTGCAGTCGCACGAGCACTACCTGACGCTCATCTCCGATCTGGAGGCGAGCGGGGCGATGCTCGACGAGGGAATGCTCTACTGGTACGCCCGGCTCTCCGCCAGCTATCCCACGGTGGAGATCAGGATGGGTGACGTCACACCCACTCTCGACGACGCGATGCTGCTCGCGGCGCTGGCCCGGGGACTCGTCGCCACCCTGGTGCGCGAGGTGCGCGCCGGCGTCGAGGCGCCGGACGTCCCGTCCCCGCTGCTCAGGGCGGCACACTGGCGGGCCGCGCACGACGGCCTCGAGGGCGTCAACATCGACATGGCGACCCGGGAGCCCCGCCCGGCCTGGCGGCTGATGCGGCAGCTCTTCGACTACGTGCGCCCGGAGCTGGAGCGGCACGGCGACCTGGAGACGGCCACCCTCCTGATGGGGCGGCTGCGGTCGAACGGCACCGGGGCGGCTCGGCAGCGCGCGATTCTCGCCGCCGGCGAGCCGGTCGACGCGGTCGTGGACTGGCTGGCCCGCACGACGCGCGGCGAGGAATGACGCCCGGTCGCACCGTGGGAGCGTTTCCAAAATCTAAAACACAGATGTACGTCAATGCGCTATGAGGATTCGGAGAGCGGATTCTCAGAAAGCACTCAGCGAGGACACCCGCATTGAGCAGCTAATATGTCTCTGAGTAATGCGGCGGTGACCAAATCGGTATCGCGCTGGATCTTGTAGCACGGTACTCATGACGGATGCCGCCGCAGACCTCGACTTCACCGACGCCGACGTCCGGCGTGGAAACACCGGCGGGCGGGCGGCACCGGCGGGCGGAATCACTCGCCGAAGTGGTGCGGGAACAGCCCGCGATTCCTCGCCAGCTGAGGCCACGAGTCTCTTTCACCGACGTGACCGCGGGACGTCACCACGCGACGCCGGAGACGCCTCGGTCCGCCCGGCACCGCGCTGACGCGTACGCATCGAACGGCTCTTCCCGCGCCGTGACCGCCTCTTCCCGCGCCGCCGGTTCTTCCCGTGCCGCCATCGCCTCTTTCGGTGCTGCCACGTCGAGCACGTTTTCCCGCGCCGCCACCCGCGCTGCGCGTGGCACCCGGCCGCGGCACTCCCGGCAGGCGGACGCACCGGCCCGGTCGAGGTCGCAGCGCACCCTCACCGGCGCGCACCGCTCGCCCGGCACGCTGCCGGTGGAAGCCTGGCTCGACGCCGCGAAAAGCCGGCCGCAGATCCTGCTCGGCACGCTTGTCGCCGCCGGCCTGCTGCTCACCGCGGTGCCGATCCAGCAGCCCGGCGGCGAGACCGTCAGCGTGATGAACGCCGCGGCGCAGGCGGTGGCCGCTCGGATGACGAGCGAGCAGCCGCAGCAGAAGAAGGAGCGCAAGGCCGAGGAGGAGGCGCCCGTCGCGGCCCGGCCGGCCACCCAGACCACGGCGCCGCCGGCACCGGAGGCCGCACCGACCACAGCGCCGGATCGTGGCGAGGACAGCCCGGTGCAGCAGGTGCGGGTGCCCAAGGGCGACGGGCCGTTCAACTCGCTGCGCACCACCGGCTCCCAGGTCGTCTCGCTGACCTTCGACGACGGCCCGGACCCGGAGCAGACCCCGAAGATCCTGGCGATGCTCGACAAGTATCAGATCAAGGCGGTGTTCTGCCTCGTCGGCACGCAGGCGAAGGCGCACCCCGACCTGGTCCGCCAGATCGTCAACTCCGGGCACGTCCTGTGCAACCACACCTGGAGCCACGACCTGGCGATCGGCAAGAAGAAGGCGGACCGCATCCGCGCTGATCTGGATCGGACAAACGCGGCGATCCGCGAGGCCGTTCCGGATGCCGAGATCCCGTTCTTCCGCGCACCCGGCGGCAACTTCACCGACCGCCTGGTCAAGGTCGCGTACGGGGACGAGATGACCTCGCTGTACTGGGAGGTCGACCCGCGCGACTGGGAGCACACCGAGGGCGAGACCCCGGCGGACCACGTCAAGCGGATCGTGTCGCTGGTGAAGAAGGAGACCCGTCCAGGCTCCATCGTGCTCTCACACGACTTCAACCAGCCCACCACGATCGAGGCGTACGAGAAACTGCTCCCCTGGTTCGTCGACAACTTCAAGATCGGCCTGCCCGGCGACACGGCTCAGCCGGCACCCAGCACGCCGGTCACCACCGCACCGACCCCGGCACCGAGCACCACACCGGAGACACCCGCCCCCACGCCGACGGTGACACCCACCGAGGCACCGGCCGCCGGCGTCACACCCTCACCGGGCGCCTGACCGGCCGTCAGGGCTTTCGGGGGCGTTTGGGCGGGCGGGTGACGGCGGGCTGGCAGGCCGGGCACCAGTAGAGGTTGCGCCCGGCCATCGGGCCGCGGGCGACCTCGGTGCCGCAGACCAGGCACGGCTGACCGGGGCGGCGGTAGACGTACACCTCACCGCCGTGCCGGTCCACCCGCGGTGCCCGGCGCATCGCCTCGGGGGTGTGCCGGGTGTGCACGGTGTCGATCCGGCCGCGGGCGACACCCTCCTTCATCAGGGCCCGCAGATCCTCCCAGACCGCCGTCCAGACCGCCGGATCCACCGTGTTGCCCGGCGTCTCCGGTGACAGCCCGGCGCGGAACAGCACCTCGTTGGCGTAGATCAGGCCACAACCGGCCACGATGGACTGGTCAAGCAGCAGGGCGAAGAGCGGCTTCGTGCTGGCACGGACCCGGCCGTACGCGGGCGCGGGATCCGCGTCGTCGCGCAGCGGGTCGGCGCCGAGCCGGTCACGCAGGGCGTCCACCGCGCCGGGGTCCAGCACCTCGCACGCGGTCGGCCCGCGCAGATCGAGCCAGTGATCCGAACCGGTCAGCCGCATGCGGATCTGCCCGACCGGATCCGGCACCGGCAGCTCGCCGTCGGTGAACTTGCCGTACAGGCCGAGATGGACGTGGACGACACGGCCGCCCTCGTAGTGGTGCAACAGATGCTTGCCGTACGCCTCGGTGTCGCGCAGCACGCGCCCGTCGATGAGCGCCGCACCAGCGGTGAAACGCCCCTGCGGGCTGCTCGCCGACACCCGGCGCCCGGCGAAAAGCTCGCGGTGACGCATCGCGAGGCGGTGAATCGTATGTCCCTCCGGCACGCCGACCAAGGTAGCCGCCGCTCGTCGCCGCGCCGATCGGGCGTGATCGAAGCCACTTCCCGGTGTCGTTCGCCGCCATTCTGCCATCAGCGGATTCGCCCTGAGGGGAATCACTGGGCTCCGGCGGTCACCCTGGGGGAGGGTGTGAGACGTGGAACAGCGGATGCGAGAGGGTGGGCTCATGACCATTGACACGACCATGCGCGGTGGCGGCGGGTCCTTCGACGACCAGGTGTTCGAGCGCCTGCTGCGGGAGCGCATCATCTTCCTCGGCAGCGAGGTCAACGACGAGGTGACCAACCGGATCTGCGCCCAGATGCTCCTGCTCGCCTCCGAGGACTCCGAGCGCGACATCGCTCTCTACATCAACTCGCCCGGCGGCTCGATCAGCGCCGGCATGGCGGTGTACGACACCATGCAGTACATCAAGAACGACGTGGCCACGATCGCGATGGGCATGGCCGCCTCGATGGGACAGTTCCTGCTCTGCGCCGGCACCGCCGGCAAGCGGTACGCGCTGCCCCACGCCCGGGTGATGATGCACCAGCTCTCCGGCGGCATCGGCGGCACCGCCGCGGACATCGCCATCCAGGCCGAGAGCATGCTGCACATCAAGCACGTGATGAACGAGCGGATCGCCTTCCACAGCGGGCACACCGCTGAGGAGATCGAGCGCGACTCGGACCGGGACCGCTGGTTCACCGCCGAGCAGGCGAAGGACTACGGCCTGGTCGACCACGTCATCCGGCAGGCGTCCGACGTGCACACCGGTGCGCCGCTGCGCTGACGGCAGATCAACACCAGGGGGTACGCGTCCGCGTGCCCCCTGTGTCATTTCCGGTGTCATTTCCGGGCAGTACGGGTATAGGAGCGTCAACCCCGTATCTGTCAAGGAGGTGCTGACGTGAGGATCCCTACGTTCTCCCGCCAGACCACGGCCGATAGCACGGACGACGAGCGCACCACGGCGGTTGCGACGCGACGTGACGAACGGCCGGCGGTCAGCCCGCGCCGGGACGACGCCACCACGGCGACCATTCCGGCAGCCCGTACCGAGACCGAGCGCGCCGCGACCGTGACCGCCGACCGGCCCGTGACCGCCGACCGGCCGGTCATGGAGCGGCACGGCGGCCGTTCCGCGGTGCCGGCGCCCATCGCCGGCCCGAAGGCCCGATCCAGCTTCATCGCGACGCTGGGCCTGATCCTCTCGGTCGCCGGCGCCATGCTGGTGCTCTCCGGCCCCCTGCTGGGTTACGGCATGGGCGTCGCCGGACTGGCCCTGGTGCTGTCCGCCGCCGGCCTGTTCTCGACCCGCAAGCGGCACATCGCGGGCAAGACCGAGGCCATGATCGGCATGCTCCTGTCGATCGCCGCCCTGGTCGTCGGCGTGCTCGCGCTGACCGGTCAGCTCAACTGGCTGGGCACCGACGTGCAGCCGGTAAACAATCTTCGTGAGTGGCTCGACGCACAGTTTGCGACCCGCTTCTGACGGGTACCAGACGACTACCGCAAGCGATGCGCTGGCGGGGAATACCTCGGAACCGGGACGACTCGGCGGTCGGCCCGCCCCGAACACCTCCGGCGGTTCGCTGGAGACAGCAAAAGCGGCGTGGAGTGGCGGTTCGCCACTCCCACGCCGCTTGCGCAATGAATCACCGCGGCGTTCGGTGATCACGCAACGATCCACCATGCGACGCATGAATGATCCAGGGCGTTCGTCGGTGGTTGCCGCCTAGCGTTTCCTGCATGACGTTTCCCGCAGCGCCGCGCAGATACCTCATGTGCCGGCCCACCCATTTCGCCGTCACGTACCGGATCAACCCGTGGATGGATCCCGCGGCGCCGTACGACAGCGCGCTGGCGATCAGCCAGTGGGAGAACCTGCGGCAGACCTTCCTCGGCCTCGGCCACACCGTCGACCTGATCGACCCGCTCCCCGGGCTGCCCGACATGGTCTTCGCCGCGAACGGCGCCACCGTGGTCGACGGCCGGGTGCTGGGCGTGCAGTTCCGCGACGCCGAGCGGGCCGACGAGGCACCGGCCTACGCCGCCTGGTTCCGGGAGCGCGGTTTCGACGTGCACGCGCCCAAACACACCAACGAGGGCGAGGGCGACATCCTGCTCGCCGGTGACGTCCTGCTGGCCGGCACCGGGTTCCGCACCGCGCACGCCTCCCACGCCGAGACGCAGGAGGTGCTCCAGCGGCCGGTGATCACCCTTCAGCTGGTCGATCCCGCCTACTACCACCTGGACACCGCGCTCTGCGTGCTCGACGACGTCACCATCGCCTACCTGCCGCAGGCCTTCTCACCGGGTTCGCAATCCGTGCTCCGGCAGCTCTTCCCGAATGCGATCATCGCAACGCCGGAGGATGCGGCCGTTCTCGGCCTCAACGCCGTCAGCGACGGTCGTACCGTGGTACTTCCCGAGCAGGCCGTGCAGCTGACCGAGGCGCTGCGCTCCGCCGGCTACCAGACCATCGGGGTCGACCTGTCCGAGCTGCGCAAAGCCGGCGGAGGGCCCAAGTGCTGCACGTTGGAGGTTCGGCCATGACCGCCTGCACCGAGCGGCACCCAGCCGCACCGATCTACGGCCTCGCAGGCGAGGGCCAGAAGGGCATGGCAATGGAGGCACAGGCATGACCACGGTTGAGTTTCGTACGCCGGAGGCGCTGGCCGAGGCCGAGCGCTGGACCGCGCACAACTACCACCCCCTGCCCGTTGTCGTCGCCGAGGCCGACGGCGCCTGGGTCACCGACGTCGACGGCCGCCGCTACCTGGACTTTCTCGCCGGTTACTCGGCGCTGAACTTCGGGCACCGCCACCCCGGGCTGATCGCCGCCGCGCACGCCCAGCTGGACCGGGTCACGCTGACCAGCCGCGCGTTCGTGCACGACCAGTTCGCTGTGTTCTGCCGGGGCCTGGCGGAGCTCTGCGGCAAAGACCTGGTGCTGCCGATGAACACCGGGGCCGAGGCGGTGGAGACCGCGATCAAGGTCGCCCGCAAGTGGGGCTACCAGGTCAAGGGCGTCGCCGACGAGCAGGCCGAGATCATCGTCGCGGACGGCAACTTCCACGGGCGTACGACGACGATCGTCAGCTTCTCCACCGATCCGGAGGCACGGGCCGACTTCGGGCCGTACACGCCGGGCTTCGTGGTGGTGCCCTACGGCGATCTGGCGGCCGTCCGCGCGGCGATCACCCCGAACACGGTGGCCGTCCTGATGGAGCCCATCCAGGGCGAGGCCGGCGTGCTCGTGCCGCCCGCCGGGTTCTTCGGTGGCCTCCGCGAGCTCTGCACCGAGCAGAACGTGCTGATGATCGCCGACGAGATCCAGTCCGGGCTGGGCCGGACCGGCCGCACCTTCGCGATCGAGCACGAGGGTGTCGTACCGGACATGTATGTTCTCGGCAAGGCACTCGGCGGGGGCATCGTCCCGGTCTCCGCGGTCGCCGCCGACCGCGACATCCTGGGTGTGCTGCGGCCCGGTGAGCACGGCTCCACGTTCGGCGGCAACCCGCTGGCCTGCGCGGTCGGCGCCGAGGTGGTCCGGCTGCTCGCCACCGGCGAGTTCCAGGAGCGCTCGGCCCGGCTCGGTGCGCGGCTGCACGCCGGTCTGGAGGCGCTGATCGGCAAGGGCGTGATCGCGGTGCGCGGTCGCGGGCTCTGGGCGGGCGTCGACATCGATCCGGCCCTGATGACCGGGCGTCAGGCGTGCGAGCGCCTCGCCGGCCTGGGCGTGCTGGCGAAGGACACCCACGGCTCGACGATCCGGCTGGCGCCGCCGCTCGTCGTCACCGAGGCCGACCTGGACCACGCTCTGGCCCAGTTCGCCGCGGTCCTGGCGAGCTGAGACGAACAGTCCGCCGCGGCCCCGGCGAGACAGTTCGCCGCGGTCCTGGCGAGCTGAGACGAACAGTTCGCCGCGGCCCCGGCGAGACAGTTCGCCGCGGTCCTGGCGAGCTGAGACGAAAGCGCCACCGCCGGGACCTTCGAGAACTCGGCGGTGGCGCTTCAACTATCCAAAAATGAAAAGCTGTGTTCCGTACGATCAAAGCTGTTCTGGGTTTCAGCGACCCACTGGCCGGAAGGCCATCGTCGGCGCCTCGCCCATCACCGACTCGGGTTGGACGTTGCCGCCTGTCGCCCAGAGTGCGGACCGCCCGACGTTGACCCCGGCGTAAAGCTCGACCACGTCGTCCGCACCGAGGACCCGGCTCTCATCACGCTTGAGGGTGATCCGCGCCTCGTCGTCGGCGGAGTTGCCGGGGCGGATGCCGCTGCCGTTCGTGCTGATGTCCTGGACGGTGATCTCGCCGCCACGCAGTATGAACTGCACATGCCCGCGGCTGATCCACTTGCGGGCGTCGTCGGTCAGCCACTGCCCCAGCATGATCCCGGAACCACCCTCGGGGGCACGGCCGACCACGACCGGCTTCTCCTCCGAGACCGCGAACCGCTGGCGGATCACGCCGTCGATGCGCACCGAGAGGACCTCGGTCGCCGGGCGCGCGCCCACGTCCCGCAGCCGTTCACCGTGCCGCGGACAGGTCGGTGCGCCGGCCCGCAACATCGGCGGAGGCTGCGCGACCGGGCTGGCGTAGGTACGCATGTCGGCGAACGGACTGTCCGGGTCGCCGCCGCTGCCGTAACTGGTGCAGTTCGGCGCGGGACAGCTCCACACCCGGGCGAGCAGACGCTCACCCAGTGGCGACCGGGGCACCGGAGGCGCCGCCTCGCCGCGGCCGACCCTGGCCACCAGCGCCGGGCCGCCCTGGTTCGACACCAGCGCCAGCAGCCGGCCCGGCTCGGTCACCCACGGACGGCGGTCCCGGAAGTGATCCTCCCGGTCCCGGGTGAGCACCGGCAGGCCGAGCAGCTCGGCCACCTCGAGCACCCGGTCGTCGAGCTGCGGAACCACCTCGATCTTGCCGTCGTCGGCCCAGCGCCGGACCACCATGCGCTCGTTCGAGGTGAGGTCGGTGTCCGAGATGAGGCCGCGTGGAGCGACCGCGTAAACCGGGACGTTCTCCTCGGCCACGTACCGGCCGAGAGCGTCCACCAGTAGGCCGAGCCGCACCAGACTGGCCGGGCGGCCGCCGTCGAGGTCGGCGTAACGAACCACCTCGGACAGATCGACGACACCCCGTGCCAGAGCCGGGTCGGTGGTGAGCCGGGCCTCGATGGCATCGAGGACCTTGCTGACCTCGAATCTCACGAGTCCTCCCCCTTAGCTGCGCGTTCCACACATCATGCCCCGCCCATGATCGTCCCCAAAACCGGGCCGCCGGGTAGTGTCCGTTCGGCCCTGCCTGTCCGTTTACCGTGTGTCGCTTGTCCGTTTGCCGTGCGCGGCTATCGGGAACGTTCGCCACCGACCGGCGCCACCCCCGACCGCCGGCACTGCAGGAGGACTGACAATGCGGACACCACGGCTTGCCGGACTCGGCCTGGCGGCGGCGACAGCCGCCCTCGCGGTGACCGGCTGCGCTGACAACGGCACCGCCGGGCCCTCCACCTCCGCTTCCGCCACCGCCTCGGCCCCGGCTTCGGCACCTGTCGCCCCCGTGCCGTCCGGTTCGGCCTCGGCGGACCCGGCGGCGGTGTCGGCGCTCTCCGACGCGGCGGCCAAGCTCGGCACCGACAGCTTCAAGATGACCGTCACGGCGGGCGCCGGCTTCCGGCTGACCACGATGATCGACGCACCGGGCAGCAAGGGCACCGCCGAGCTGACCGCCGAGGGCACCAACACCAAGCTCACCGTGAAGTCCCTGCTGATCGGCGAGGACCTGTACGCGCAGATCCCCGGCATCACCAAGGACAACACCTGGACCCACCTGGACATGACCCGGCTGCCCGAGGGCGCGAACGTCGGCCTGCGCCCCGGCCGCATCGACCCGGTCGACACCGGCAAGCTGATCAGCTCGACCACCGACGTGCACTCCACCGGCGCCGGCAGCTACGCCGGAACCGTCGACCTCACCAAGGCGACCGGTATCGCCGGCCTCGACCGGGTGACCATCGAGGGGTACGGACCGGCGGCCCAGCGGGTGCCGTTCACGGCCGGCCTGGACGCGCAGGGCCGTCTGTCGGTGCTCACGCTGCAGCTGCCGCAGGCCACGACGCTCGAGGCGCTCTACACCGACTACGGGACCACGGTGACCGCCGAGCGCCCGCCGGCCGCCCAGATCGTCGAGGCTCCGGAGGACGTCTACCGCGCCCTCGGCAGCTGACACCCCCGGCTGACCGTTCCCGACTGATATTCCCCGGCTGGCTTCCAGTGCTCTCTCACCCGCGGTGAGGCAGCACTGGGAGCCAGCTGGCTATGGGGTAGTGGGTGGCTTCGACCGGGGCGTCCACAGTGGTCGCGGCTCGGGGCTCTGCTCGTCGATCCAGGCGTCGATGCGGGCCCACCAGTCGTAGAGCCAGTCGATGCGCTCCTGCTCCCCGGCCGGCACCTCCTCCGGGGGCACGCTCCAGAACCGCATGACCAGCCGCTTGTCCATCGGCAGCTCACGCCAGACGTCGGAGACGGTCATCATGCGGTCCAGGCCGGTGTGCGCCACGAAGATGACGCCGGCGTCCGGTGACGCCTCGATCGCGGCGAGCAGGCCGCCGGGCTTCGGCGGCAGCAGGTTGCGCAGGCCCTCGGCCCGGGTAGCCATGTCGTGCAGGCCGCGGGCCCGCAACCGGGCGATGGCGCTGGTCCGGCGCCGGGGCGTGAAGTTGCCGCCCTCCGGGAAGATCACGAAGGCGTCGTTGTGGTCCAGCCCGGTGGCCAGCTCACCGATCTGGTCCTCCAGCGTGGCCGTCCTGGTGCGGCCCGGCGAGATGAACCGGTTGGGCAGGCGGTTGAGCAGCACGTCGACGGCCGGATCCCACTGCAGGGCGGCCTTCAGTACGATCCGCGGCTCCCTGGCGAACCAGTTGACCAGGGCGTGGATGAGCGTGAACGAGTCACCGGGACCGGCGTGCCGGCTGACCACGATCTCCGGGCGGCCCGGCTGGGCCGTGTCCGGGTCGGTGCCGACCACGTCGATCTCCAGGTGCAGGGACCAGCGGGCGAACCAGAACAGCACGCTGAGGAACCGCCCGGTGAGCACGTAGTGCGCCCGCTGGAAGCCGGGGCTCCGGATCCACCGGCCGAAGCCGGCGGCGACCCAGAGACCGGCGAGCAGGACCAGCGCCACCGCGTCCCAGATCAGGTAGGCGATGAGCAGGAACACCACCCGGGGCACCCGCAGCCGGCCCGGCACCAGCGGTGAGACGGCGAGCGCGAGCAGGAGCCAGATCGGCAGGGTGGTGAGCAGCACGAACGCGAGCACCACGACGGTGGGTGCGATCACCAGGCGGCGTACCCAGATCGGCGGCAGGCTCATCAGCGGCCGCCCGGCTCCGGCAGCGGGTTCACATTGGCCGCGAGGTAGCGGCGGGACGCGGTGTAGGCGCGGCTGATCCGGCGGCCGACGGCTGCCATGTCACGGTAGGCCCACGGCGAGTCGTCCCGTCCCTCGCCGCCACCGGCCGGAAGCACATGCACCCGTACATCGTCGGGCAGCGAGGCAAGCTCCCGGGCGAACCGGTGCCGCCGGGCGATCTCGAACGCCACCTGGGCCACCTCCCACGGGCGCCGTGGAACGGTGAGCGGGCGCTCCACCCGGCCGACCTGGAGCACGAAGATCATCTTTGCCCCGACCCGGACCGCCTCGCCGATCGGGATCGAGTTCACGATGCCGCCGTCCACATAGTGCTCACCGCTGATCTCCATCGGTGGCAGCAGACCCGGCACCGCCGACGAGGCGAGCACCGCGTCGATGAGCGACCCGCTGTCGAACCAGTGCTCGGCTGCTCGCTCGATGCTCGCCGCACAGCACCGGAACGGGATCTTCAGGTCGGCGAACGAAACACCCTCGCCCAGCTCGCTCTCCAGCAGGCGGCGCAACGGCCGCGGCGAGTGCAGATGGGTACGCGCGGCGAACCGGCGCATCTGACGGCCGATCGAGTCGCCGTAGACCGTTGCCGCCTCGGGTGACGTCCAGAGCCGGACCAGCCGGTCGGTGACCGCCTCGGAGGGGTCGGAGGCGACCAGGGCGCCGTTCACCGCGCCGATCGACGTGCCGACCACCACATCCGGCCGGAACCCGGCCCGGAAGAGGGCCCGCAGCATCCCGACCTCGACGGCACCCAGGACACCGCCGCCACCCAGCACGAACGCGACCGGACCGTCGACCATGAACCCATCCTCCCACGATCTTGCGCACAACCCGGTGCCACGAGGCCGCGGGCTGGTCTTGCCAGGAGTCAACCTTGCGGGAACGCGGGTCTTGCTTTGACGCCGGTGTCAAGGCATACCGTCGGCTCATGCTTATCGGAGAGCTGGCCGAGCGGGCCGGCACCAGCCCCCGCACGCTGCGCTACTACGAGGAGCACGGGCTGATCCGCCCGCGCCGCGACGCCAACGGATACCGCCAGTACGACGACGCCGAACTGCGCGTGGTCCACGAGATCCGGGCACTGCTCGCCGACGGGTTCGGCGTCGACGACATCAAGCCGTTCGTCGCCTGCCTGCGAGCCGGCAACAGCGCGGGTCACGTGTGCCCCGACTCGGTTGCGGTGCTGCGCCGGCGGATGGCCGAGGTGGACGACTACCTCAGCCGGCTCACCGACGTGCGGCAGCGGTTGCAGGAGCAGCTGAGCCAAGCGATCGAACACCGGGAGACCCGATGCCTGCTGAATCCCTGATCACCGTCACCGACGCCACCTTCGCGGAGGTGGTGCTCGCCTCCCGTACGCCGGTCCTCGTCGATTTCTGGGCCGAGTGGTGCCCGCCGTGCCGCCCGATGGCACGGGTCCTCGCCGAGCTCGCCGACGAGTTCCGGGATCAGGTGCTGATCACGACACTGGACGTCGACGCGAACCCGGAGACCACCCGCCGGTACCGGGTGATCTCCATGCCGACCCTGCTGGTCTTCACCGGCGGTGTGGTCACCACGTCCCTAGTCGGCGCCCGCCCCAAGTCGGTGCTGCGCGGCACCTTGACCGCCGCGACCACGCCCTACGCCAACATCTAGTCGAGGCCGACATCTAGCGCCTGTTTCGGAATGGGGGTCGGAGCGAGGCGAGGTCCAGGTGTCGTCTGGGTGTGCGGCGCGGGCGCCCAGATACCGGGGTTGTATCTGGGTGTGCGGCGCGGGCGCCCAGATACCGGGGTTGTATCTGGGTGTTCGCGCCGTGCGGCCAGACGGCGGCTGGGCCTCTCCGCAGCCCGGCCATCCATTCCGAAACAGGCGCTAGTCGAGCTCGGGCATGGCCACCGGCTGTGGTCGCGGGCGGCACGTCCCGCACTGCACCGCGTCCTCGACGACCAGCGCCTCGCTCCGGTTCCGCTCGACCGACCGGCTGACCTCCAGCAGGAACGGCCCGAAGCGCGCGTGCTCTGCACACACACCCCGGCCGCAGAACCGGCACGTGCCACGTGCCCCCTCGGCGCAGAACCAGCACAGCATCGCGACCTCCCTCTCTACGGAGGCGGCGACCGCCGGCGAAGTGCTGTCCCCAAGATGGCCCCCTTGAGGAACACGCCTCAGCGCGTGGCCGTGGCGGGCCTGTTCGCGCTGGCGGTCGACGCCGTCGGCTCGTTGGTGCCTTCGGGCGGGTCTGTCGGCGCCGTCGTGGTCGGTTCCGGCTCCTCCGTGGGCGCGGTGGTGGTCGGCGCCGTCGTCGGCTTGGTCGTCGTCCGGGTGGGCCGGATCGTCGGGACGGTGATCGTGGGTTCGGTGGTCGCCGGCCGGGTCGTGGTGGGCGCGGTCGTGGGATCGGGGTCGTCGGTCGCCGGCGTGGTGGCGGGTGTCGTGGCCGGCGTGGTGGTGGGTGCGCTCGAGGGTGCCGTGGTGGGCGGCTCCGCCGGGTACGACTCCTCCGTGGTCTCGCCCGGGTCCGCACTCGGATCCGCCGACGGCGGTGTGACCTTCACGCCGTCACCGCAGGTCAGCTCCGCGCCGTCGGTCGTGGCGGCGGTTCCACCCACGGCGACCTCACCCGACGAGACGGTCACCGTGGTCAGGTCGGCGGAGAACCAGGCAGCACCGGCGTTCGTGACGTTGCCCTGTGTCCGCAGAACCGTCAGGCCGAGAGCCGCGAACGCACCGCTCGAGCTGGTCGTGTCGGCCAGCAGCCGCCCGTTCTCCAGCGTCAGCCGCCCGGACGGTGCCGGCTCGCGGCCCGATGCGACAGCGACCTCGTTCACCTCGGTACGCGAGCCGGCGCACAGCACCACGCTCGCCCCGCCCGGGAAGGTCAGCTGCGCCCGCCCGGAACCGGGCACCTCGACCCGGGCACCGGCGCTGAGGTACCGCTCGTCGCCGGCCTGCAGCGTCTCGGCATCGCCCGCGCCGCTCGTCGTGGCCCGCCCGCTGCCCACGGTGAGCATCACGCGCTCGGCGGGCATCTCGGCCCACGCCGGGCCGGGTCGCAGGTTGAGGCCGACGCTGACCAGGGCGAAGACCAGGAGCAGGCTGGCGAACACCCACATCCGGCGCTCGAAGTGGCTGTCCACGTCGTACTCGTCGGAGGTTTCCGGCGGGCCCGGCGGCACCGCCAGGGGCGGGTGTGCGGCACCCGGCCGCACAGCGACCGGCGCGCTGGGCCGGACCGACGGCATCTGGGCGCCCGAACCGTAGCCGCCGACGAGCGGGGGCAGGTCCGAGGCGTCCGGGATGATCCAGAGCCGGACCGGGGTGCGGGCCTGCGCCACCATGCCGGGGGTGCCGTCGCCGACCGGGCCGACCAGGGTGCCGCGGCGTAGCTCCACGCCGTCCGGCATGGCGATGACGCCGGACTCGACAACGATCGCGTGGGTCGGGCCCTGCAGCACCACCGGGTCGCCCGGGTCGAGGTCGACCGCGTGGGACGCGGCGATCAGCGCGAGACGCTGGTCCTCCTCCAGCGCGGCGAGCGCCGGGGTGTCGGCGAAGAGCTCCTCGGCCTCGGCCCGCTCCTGCGGCGGCGGGCCGGGCATCGGGCCGACCACGGTGGCCACTGTCGAGGCGGGCAGGGCCAGCAGCGTGGTCCCGGCGGTGTGCCAGTCCAGCTGGGCACTGCGCCCGGTGAGCGCGTTGGCGAGGCCGACAACACCGCCCGGTCCGACGTGGTGCCGGATGGTGCCGCCCGGGTCGCCGGGGCGGCGGCCGTGCATGGCGCCCTCGACCACGACGTAGACGGCGGGCTGGTGCTCGCCGGCCAGCACCAGCTGGCGGCCGGTCGGCGGGTGCATCCAGCGGGCGCGGGTGGCCAGTCCTTCCAGGGCCGGCTCGGGCAGTCCGCCGAGCTCGGAGGCGTGCAGCGCGGCCAGGCGGCGCGGCAGGTCGGCCTCCCTGTCGCGTTCGGCGGCCCGCTGACGCCACCGGCGCCAGGCCTTGCCGAGGCGGCCGAGCAGGAAGTAGAGCGGCGGTGCGGCGATACCGAGAACGATCACGATCAGCAGGAGGCGGCCGAAGAAGCCGGAGAACCACAGGCCGACGGCGAGTCCCCGGATCCGGTCGGTCCAGAGGCGGTAACCGAGCCCCAGCGCGGCGACCAGCCAGAGGACCGCGAGCAGGCCGTAGAGGGCGACGAGCCGGCCCTCCCGGTCCAGCGACTTCCAGCCCGGCCCGCGCCGGCGCAGCCGCCCGGAGATCCAGGCCAGGGCACGGGCCCGCACGTCGGGGATCTCCAGCCAGTCCATCAGCAGGTATTGCCCGTCCAGCGGCAGCAGCGGGCTGAGATTGAAGAACGCGTGCAGATAGAAGAGGAAGGCCAGCTTGAAGGCGATCCCGCCGGTCGCCGGCACGGCCAGCCCGATCACCTGCACCAGGCCGGCCAGGCCGAGGGCGGTGGCCGGTCCGGCCGCGGTGACCGCGATCCGGGCACGCCGGCCCGCCATCCAGACGTCGCTGGTGTCGACGAAGACCGAGGGGATGCCGAAGTACAGCAGCAGACCGGCGGCCGGCACCTCACGGCCGACTCGTTTCGCCGCGAGCGCGTGACCCAGCTCGTGGGCGGCCAGAGCGAGCACGTTCAGCAGTACAAGAGCGATCGCACCCAGCAGGTACGAGTCGCCGGCCAGGAAGAGTGAGCTGCTCCCCCGCTGCCAGGTGAACAGGAAGAGCACGAGACCGGCGAGCGAGAACAGCGAACCGGCCCAGACCGCGGGCCGGGTGAAGAGGAACCTGCCGACCGACCGGTAGAGCCCGGTGATGAGGCCGTCGACGGAGAAGGAGAGCACCTGACGGCCGCGGGCGGCGGCGCGCAGCGTCTCGCTGACCCGCCGGGGCAGCGGCTCGCGGACCATCTCCCGCAACGGCCGGAAGGCGTCGGTCGGCAGCTCCTCCAGCATCCGGTTGGCGGCCAGGTCGGCGACGACGCGGCGGACCTGGTCGGGCGCGAGGCGGCCGGCGATGCGGGCGAACTCGGCGACCAGCCGGGCCACCGTGTTGACGCCGTCCATCATCAGCGAGAGCTGGTATTCCTCCGGGGTGAGCCGCAGGTAGGAGCTGCGGCCGCCCTCGTCGGGCGAGCGGAGCATCACATAGCGCCCGCCGCGGACCGCGGTCCGGTGGCGGACCTCGATGCCGGGACGCAGGACGGGACGGGCACTGGCCGGGTTGAGCCGCTCGGCCACGGTGTGCCAGAGCCCGGCGTCAGCGGGTCCGGAGGGCACCCCGGGAGCCCGGCCGGCCAGGGCTTCCCAGACGTTTGTCCGGGTCTCGACGTACGTCAACTCAGGGGGCCTCTCACTCCGCCGAGCGGATCTCAGACAACACGCCGGACACTCGCCGACAGCGAATGGAGATTAGGCGGTTGCCTGGGCAAACGCGAGTCCTCCGAGGCAAAACCTGCCTGTTGGTCGCGAAGGTCCTGAATCACGGCATAGATAGGAATACGGCGGGTGACGCGCCCACCCCTGGTCGCGTCACCCGCCGTAGCGGAGAAGAATTTCGCCTGCGTGCCCCGTTACTGGGCCTCCTGCAGCGTGACGGTGACCGTCTTCTCGCTGCCGTTACGGGTGAAGTTGAGGGTCATCTTCTGACCGACAGCGCCGGCCTGAACCGCGGCCACCAGGTCGTCGGAGTCCTCGACGGTCTTGCCGTCGACCTGGGTCACCACGTCACCCTGCTGGAGCTCGGCCTTGGCGGCCGCGCTGTTCGCGGTCACGCTGCTGATCAGGGCACCGCCGTTCTCCGCGTCGGCGACGCTGACGCCGAGCGCCGGGTGGCTGACCTTCTTGCCCTGCATCAGCGACTCGGCGACCTGCTTGGCCTTGTTGCTCGGGATCGCGAAGCCGAGGCCGATGTTGCCGGAGTTCGACCCGGAGGTGGCGATCGCCGAGTTGATGCCGATCACCTCGCCGTTCGTGTTGACCAGCGCGCCGCCGGAGTTGCCCGGGTTGATCGGTGCGTCGGTCTGCAGCAGGCCGGACATCGTGGTCGTGCCCTGCTGCTGTTGCTGGCCGCCGCCGAACGGGTTCGGCTGGTTCTGGTCCTCCTCGCCGCTGGACTGGATCGACCGGTCCTTGGCGCTGATGATGCCGGCGGTCACCGAGCCCTCCAGCCCGAGCGGGCTGCCCAGGGCCAGCACGGTGTCACCGACCTGGGTCTGCGCGCTGTCACCGAAGGTGGCGGCCTTCAGGTTGGAGACGCCGTTGGCCTTGACCACGGCCAGGTCGGTCCGCGGGTCGGTACCCACCACCGAAGCGGCGGCCTTGGTGCCGTCCGCGAAGATGATGTTGACGGACTGCCCCTGCGCGGTGGAGACCACGTGGTTGTTGGTGACGATGTAGCCGTCCGCTGTCAGCACCACGCCGGAGCCCTCCCCGGTGCCCGTGGTGATCGAGACGACGCTGTCCGTCACGGCGGCGGCGATCTGGGCCAGCGACGAGCGGTCCACCACACGGGTGACGGACGAGTTGCCGGTCTGGACGCTCTGCCCGGACCCGCCGTCGTCCAGTGCCAGGGCGGTGGCGGCACCGACGCCGCCCGCACCGAGCGCGATCACCAGGGCCGCCGCTCCGGCAACGAAGACCTTGCGGCCCCGGCCGCTCGGGCGCTGGTCGACACCGACCGGGCGGGCCCATGCCGGAGCACCCTCGGCGCCCGGCTGGCCCTGAGCGGCGGCCCAGGCGGCGTAGGGGTCGTGCTGGTAGGCGGTGTGCGGCTGCTGGTAGCCGGGCTGCGCATAGCCCTGCGCGGGCGCATAACCCTGCGGAGGCTGGTAGCCCTGGTGGTCGTGCCCGTAGGGCACCGCGGTGGTCGGGTAGTCCGGCGAGCCGGGCTGACCGGGCGCGGGCTGGCCCGAGACGGGGTATCCGGCCGCGGGTTGGCCCGAGACGGGGTATCCGGCGGCGGGCTGGCCGGATGCCGGATAGCCGGCGGGCTGACCGGCGCCCGGATGCCCGGCAGCGGGCGGGGCCGGCTGCTGCCAGGCCTGCTGGGACCAGGGGCTGTGCGGAGGCTGCGGCACCGGTGCCGGTGCGCCGGAAGCGGGATCGGCCGGGGAGCCGGCAGCGGGGGAATGCGGTGCCGCGGACTGGGGAGCATCTGACTGCGGGGCAACCGGCGGCTGCGCAAGCGTCGGCTGCTCAGACTCCACCCGCTCCGCGCTGGCGTTGTCAGCGGCGGCGTCCGCGGGCCGCGGGTTGGTCTCGTTCTCGTTCATGGTGGTAACTCTGCCCCGTTGTTCTCGTACCGAACTGTGTTACTGCTGGACGTTCTCTGTGAAGCCTTTTTCCGGACCAATGGTCGGCAGAGAGACGCGGAAGATCGCTCCCTGTCCCGGCTCGGAAACCACCTCGACCGAGCCCTCGTGTGCTCGCACGATAGCGGCCACGATGGCGAGACCCAGCCCGGTGCCGGTGGCCTCCCGGTCCGTGTTGCGGGTGCGCGCGCCGTCCGCCCGGTAGAACCGCTCGAAGACCCGGTCCGCCTGGTCGGGACTCAGTCCCGGCCCGGTGTCCGAGACCTCCACGACGGCCCGGTCGCCGCCCTCCGCATAAAGCCGGAGGCTGACCGACGCTCCCGGCGGGGTGTGCACCACCGCGTTCGTCATCAGGTTGCCGATCACCTGGCGCAGCCGGGCGTCGTCCCCGTTCGCCACCAGCTTCTCCGGCCCGTCCTCCACCTTCAGAGTGATCTCCCGGTCCGGTGCCGTGGCCTGCGCGGCCTGCACCGCGTCCATGGCGAGCACCGGCAGCTCCACCGGCGCCAGGGTCAGCGGCCGCTCCCGGTCGAGCCGGGCCAGCAGCAGCAGGTCCTCGACGAGCAGGCCCATCCGGGCGGCCTCGTCCTCGATCCGCCGGACCAGCCGGGCCACCGCCTCCGGGTCGGAGACGGCACCCTGGCGGTACAGCTCGGCGAACCCCCGGATGGTGGTCAGCGGGGTGCGCAGCTCGTGCGAGGCGTCCGCGACGAACTGCCGCATCTTCTCCTCGGATTTCAGCGCCCTCGACTCGGAGCTCTGCGCCGCGTCGGCCGCCTCCCGGGCCACGTGTTCCGCCGCCCGCGCCGCCTGCTCGGACTGGGCGCGCGCGATGAAGGCCGACTCGATCTGGGAGAGCATCGAGTTCAGGGCGATGGAGAGCCGGCCCAGCTCGGTCGACGGCTCGCCGCCGTCCTCCTCCGGGTCGGGCACGCGCTGGGTGAGATCACCGGCCGCGATGCGGGCAGCGGTGCGCTCGATCTGCATCAGCGGGACAAGGCTCTGCCGCACCAGGGCGGCGCCGACCGTGGCCAGGGCCACCAGGACGCCCGCACCGACCAGGAAGTCCACCCAGATCAGGCGGGCGATGACAGCGTCCACACCGGTCATCATCTGGGCGGCGTGCATCACCTCGCCGTTCTCCAGCCGGACGACCACCATCCGCCACACGTAGTGGCCGTCGGCGGAGCGGACCGTATACGGATCGCCGACGTGCGCCTCGATCTCGGCGACGCCGGTGAACAGCGGCGGGAGCTCCTCGGGCTTGAGCCGGTCGGCGTCATACCACCGGTCGCCGACCCCGGTCACCGAGGTCTGTGTCACGTAGTAGTCCGGCGGCAGGAAGACGTGGATGGGAGCGCCGAAGTTGAACACCTTCGCCATGTTCTTGGCGTAGGACTTCAGCTGGCTGTCCATCCGGTCCAGCATGAATTGGTTCAGCGCGTAGGTGCTTGTCGCACTGATCATGGCGAGCGCCGCGAAGACCAGCGCCAGCACCGACGCGACCAGCTTGGTCCGCAGCGAGATCTTGCGCAGGCTGGGCTGTCGCGGGAGCGATCCTCGAACCCGCTCGGTGAGGCTCATGACCGGCCTACACGGCGGGCTTGCGCAGCACGTAACCCACGCCGCGGAGGGTGTGGATCAGCCGGGGCTGCACGTTGTCCACCTTCCGGCGCAGGTAGGAGATGTACGACTCGACGATGTTGTCGTCACCGCGGAAGTCGTATTTCCACACGTGGTCGAGGATCTGTGCCTTGGAGAGCACCCGGTTGGCGTTGAGCATCAGATAGCGCAGGAGCTTGAACTCGGTCGGCGAGAGCTGCACCCGGTTGCCCGCCCGATAGACCTCGTGGGTCTCCTCGTCCAGCTCGAGGTCGGCGAAGACCAGGCGGGACGGTTGCTCGTCACCCGCGTTGGTGCGGCGCAGCACCGCCCGGATCCGGGCGGTGAGCTCCTCGAGGCTGAACGGCTTGGTCACGTAGTCGTCGCCGCCCAGGGTGAGGCCGCGGATCTTGTCGTCGGTGCCGTCCCGGGCGGTCAGGAAGACCACCGGGGTGCGCTGCCCGCCCTCGCGCATCAGGCGGATGACCTCGAAGCCGTCGAGGTCGGGCAGCATCACGTCGAGAACGACGAGGTCGGGGGTCGAACTGCGGGCCGCGCTGACGGCCGCACTGCCGCTGGTGGCTGTGGTGACGTCGAACCCGGCGAAGCGGAGGCTGGCGGAAAGCAGCTCCAAGATGTTCGCGTCGTCCTCGACGACGAGGAGCTTCGCCTCGCTCTGCTTGGTCTGGGTCTGGGCGGCCATGGCGCTATTGTGGTCCGCTCCGCTGCGCCGAGGCTGCACACTTGCTGAAAATTTTCTGTGAGCTTCACGCAGCCAGGTGATACCCGCCACCGCCGAGGCTGACCTGCGCCGCCCGGGCCAGTGCCCGGCGGTCGGCACCCGGCGCCGGCCGCAGCGCCGGAGCGGTCACCACCGTGACGGTCAGCCTACGGATCCGGGCCACCCGCAGGACAGAGCCCCAGAGGGTGTCGTCACCGATGAAGGCGGCCTCGGTCGAGTCGTACCCGATCGAGATCGGCACCACCGGCGCACCGGCGTCGACGGCCGCCTGGAACAGGGCCGGGCGGAACTGTCCGTACTCGGTCCCGCAGAACGTCGTACCCTCAGGAAAGACCGTGACCGAACGCCCCGCCCGCAGCGCCGCCGCGACCTCGCCCACGGTCTCCGGCAGGCTTCGCGGCCGGCTGCGATCGATGAAGATCGACCCGGCGCGGCCCGCCGTGGCACCGATGCCCGGCCAGGTCCGCACCTCGCTCTTGGCCACCAGCCGCATCGGCAGCACCGACGTGAGAGCGACGATGTCCAGCCAGGAGACGTGGTTGGCGACCAGCAGGCTGCCGGGCCGCGGCGCGGGACCGCGCCAGACCAGGCGGACACCCAGGGCCGCGAGAATCGCCCGGGACAGGCTCCGGAACGCGGTGCCACCCAGCAGGGACGCCGGCAGAAGACCACCCAGCAGTACGGTCCACAGCGCCACGACCCGCAGAAGTGCCTTTCCGGGAGCCGCCGTGGCATGGCTCGCGCCACGACAGCGATCACCGCAGCCGGAGGCCGGCTGCCACATCATCGGGTCGCGCCCAGGAAGTGCCGGCGGTACCGCGGGTCCAGCCGGTCCATCGAGAAGAGCACGTAGAAGTCGGCGCAGTCGAAGTCCGCGTCGTACGCCGGCTCACCGCAGACCCAGCTGCCCAGCCGCAGGTAGCCACGCAGCAGCGGCGGCACCGCGACCCTGGGGTCGGCGACCAGGTCGTCGGCGGGCACCCACGGGCGCCGCGGCCGCACCCGCAGGGCAGGCGGGGAGAGGTGCTTGGTGTTCAGGCGGGCGCGTACCCCGGCGGCGACGTGCCCGCCGTCGGCGAGCGGCACCGAGGCGCAGCCGCCGAGCCAGCGCAGGTTGTTGAGGTGCATGTAGCGGGCGATGCCGGCCCACATCAGGTTGACCACGGCACCGGAGCGATGGTCCGGGTGCACGCAGGAGCGGCCGATCTCGACCAGATGGTCACGCAGCGGGCGGAGTGCGCTCAGGTCGAACTCGGTGTCGGCATAGCGGCGGCCGGCCAGGTCGGCGGCGCGCGGCGGCAGCATCCGGTAGGTGCCCACGACGTCGCCGGTCGCGTCGTCGCGGACGATCAGGTGGTCGCAGTAGGTATCGAACTCGTCGGCGTCACGCCCGTCCACCGCACCGGGGAGACTGGCGCCGAGCTCGCCGGCGAAGACGTCGTGCCGCAGGCGCTGCGCGGCCTCGACGTGGCTCGCGTCGTCCGCGAGCAGAAGGCTGTAGCCGCTGGTCCCGGTGGGTGCGGCGGCGGTCATCAGAACTGCCATGAGATCTGTGTAAGGGCGACGTCTGCCGATGGCGTGTCATGTCAGGTGGCGATGTGTGGCCGGTGAGTGAACTACGTGTGCGAAGGTCGGGGAATGCTGATCCCGGAACGCTTCAACGGACCTCCCGGCACCGGCAACGGCGGCTGGTGCGCGGGCGTCTTCGCGGTGGCCGCCGGCGCCCGGGCGGGTGGGCCGCCGTACCAGGTCACGCTGCGGACGCCGCCCCCGCTGGAGACGGCGCTGGAGCTGCGCGACGGATCGGTGCTGGCCGGCGACACCCTGGTCGCGGAGGTCGGCGAGGCGACCGGCGCGGGTGCGGGCGCGGGAGTCCCCTCGGTCTCCTACGAGACGGCCGTGGAGGCATCCCGGAGCTATCCGGGCTTCACCACGCACCCGTTCCCGACCTGCTTCGTCTGCGGCCCGGAGCGGCCCGGCAAGGACGGTCTCGGCATCTTCCCCGGAGTGCTGCCGGACGGAGGCACCGCGGCGCCGTGGACCGTGCCGGACGAGGTCTCCGTGCCGTCGATGTGGGCCGCCCTGGACTGTCCCGGTGGCTGGGCGGCGATCGCCGCCGGGCAGGCGTACGTCCTGGGCCGGATCACCGCCTCGGTCGGCGCCCTGCCCGCTCCCGGAACCGACTGCGTGGTGACCGGTGCGGCGGTCGAGATCGCCGGGCGCAAGGCAATCGTGGAATCCACCGTGTACGGACCCGGCGGCGACCGGCTCGCCACGGCGCGGGCCACCTGGATTGCCGTGATCAAGTAGGTTGATCGCTTCCAGCCGCCGGGGAAGGGAAAACGCGACGATGATCGTCGTCGAGCACCTCACCAAGGTGTACAAGAATCTTCGCGCCGTCGACGATCTCTCGTTCACCGTGCGCGCCGGGCGGGTGACCGGATTCCTCGGCCCGAACGGCGCCGGCAAGACCACCACGCTGCGGATGCTGCTCGGCCTGGTGACACCGACCGCGGGTGAGGCCACCATCGGCGGCCGGCGCTACGTGGACCTGGCCGACCCGATCCGGCACGTCGGCGCGATCCTGGAGGCCTCCAGCGCGCACCGGGGCCGGACCGGGCGCGACCACCTCCGGGTGATCTGCCGGGCAGCCGGGCTGCCGGAGAGCCGTGCCGACGAGGTGCTCCAGATGGTCGGGCTCGAGCCCGCCGCCAAGCGCAAGTTCAAGGGCTACTCGCTGGGCATGCGCCAGCGACTCGGCATCGCCTCCGCGATGGTCGGTGACCCCGGGGTGCTGATCCTGGACGAGCCGGCCAACGGACTCGACCCGGAGGGCATCCGGTGGATGCGTGACCTCCTCAAGGGACTCGCCGCCGAGGGCCGGACGATCCTCGTCTCCAGCCACCTGCTGGCCGAGATGCAGCACCTCGCCGACGACGTGGTGATCCTGGCGGCCGGCCGCCTGGTCCAGCAGGGTCCGGTCACCGACGTGCTGGCCGGCGGCCAGTCCGCCCAGGTCCGGGTCCGCACGCCGGAGCCGGACCGGTTCGCCGCCGCGATCGCCGGGCTGAACCTGTCGGTACGTGCCGAGGCCGACGGATCGCTGCTCGTGGTCGGCGCGGAACCGGCGCGGATCGGCAACGCCGCGTTCCTGGCCGGCGTCGAGTTGCACGAGCTCGCCGGCGAGCGGGTGGACCTGGAGCAGGTGTTCCTCGACCTGACGGCCGGAAAGGCGGCGATCCGATGAACCTCGTACGCGCTGAGCTGCTGAAGGTCACGACGACCTCGCTCTGGTGGGGTTTCGGGCTCCTGCTCCTGCCGCTGTGGGTGGCGAGCCTGCTGTTCAACTGGGCCAACGCGACGAGCGAGCCGCCCGGCAACGAGGTCCAGGTGACCGGCGAGCTCGCCACCTCCGGCCAGTTCTTCGGGATCATGGTGGTGCTGCTGCTCGGCGCGATCATGGTGACCAACGAGTTCCATCACCTCACCGCGACGACGACCTTCCTCGTCACACCGCGCCGGGAGCGGGTGATCGCGGCGAAGTTCGCGGCGGCGATCGTGATCGGCCTGGTCGTCTGGGCGATCGTCACCGGCCTGAACCTGGTGGCCACCCCGATCGTGATGGCCGACCTGAACATGCCCCTGAAGCTCGGTGACACTGAGGTGTGGAAGGGCATCGCGCTCAACGCCGTGGCCTTCGCGCTCTGGGCGATCCTCGGCGTCGGCTGCGGCGTGCTGATCCGCAGTCAGCTCGGCGCGACGCTGATCCTCTCCACCCTCTACGTGCTCGGCACCACCGTGGTCACCACCCTCTTCTTCCTGCTCGGTGACTACGTCCCGGGCTTCGAGAAGCTGGACTTCCTGGTACCGACGGTGGCCTCGGATTTGATGATCTCCGGGCAGGACCTTCCGGACGGGCCCGGGCGTGCGACCGGCGCCGCGGTATTGGTCGCGTATGCGCTGGTCACCGGCGCTCTGGGCACCCTGATCGTGAAGCGGCGGGACATCACCTGACAACCGGCCGTGGGAGCGACGCCCGCGGGCCGCGTAGGTCACAGAGCGGACGTCTCAGCGGACAGCGCTCGCGCACGGCGTAGCCTGGACACCGATTCCTACCCGTCCCGCGTGACGGCAGTCACGTACGGGCCAGTCACGTGATGACAAACACGGTGAAAGAGGCGAACGCGGCAGTGTCGACGCAGCAGACTTCGCAAGACAATCCACTCGCGGACTTCGGTCCCAACGAGTGGATCGTCGATGAGATGTACCAGCGATACCTGTCCGACCCGACAAGTGTCGACCCTGCCTGGCACGATTTCTTCGCCGACTACAAGCCGGCGATGGCCACGGGCTCGATCGTGACGCCGGACGAGGCGAAGGCGGCGAACGCGACCGCCACCGCCGCGAAGGCCGGCACCGACGCGCCCGCGGCGGCCACCGTCGCACCGGCCAAGCAGGTGACCCCGTCCGCGCCCGCGAAGCAGCCGGAAGCGGCACCGCCCGCGGCGAAGCCCGCTGCCAAGCCCGCCCCGAACGGCGCGGCCGCACCGGCCGGCGCGAAGACGACCACCCTGCGCGGCGTCGCGGCCAAGATCGTGCAGAACATGGAGACCTCGCTCGAGGTGCCCACCGCCACGTCGGTGCGCGCGGTCCCGGCGAAGCTCATGGTCGACAACCGCATCGTCATCAACAACCATCTCTCCCGCGGGCGAGGCGGCAAGGTCAGCTTCACGCACCTGATCGGCTGGGCGCTCATCCGGGCGGTCGTCGACCACCCGGAGATGAACAACTCCTTCGCCGAGATCGACGGCAAGCCCGCGCTGGTCCAGCCGGAGCACATCAACCTCGGCATCGCCATCGACCTGGCCAAGAAGGACGGCTCCCGCACGCTCGTCGTGCCGTCCATCAAGCACTGCGAGAAGATGGACTTCCGGCAGTTCTGGCAGGCGTACGAGGACGTGGTCCGCCGCGCCCGGCGCAACGAGCTGACCATGGAGGACTACTCCGGCACCACGATCTCGCTGACCAACCCGGGCGGCATCGGCACGGTGCACTCCATCCCGCGCCTGATGAACGGCCAGAGCGCGATCATCGGTGTCGGCGCGATGGAGTACCCCGCCCCGTACTCCGGCATGAGCGACGAGACCCTCGCCGAGCACGGCGTGAGCAAGGTCACGACGCTGACGAGCACCTACGACCACCGGGTCATCCAGGGCGCCCAGTCCGGCGAGTTCCTCAAGGTGATGCACGAGCTGCTGCTCGGCGGGCACGGGTTCTACGACGACATCTTCACGTCACTGCGGATTCCGTACGAGCCGGTGCGCTGGGTGCGCGACGTGGCCCGGACCTCCGAGGGCCAGATCGACAAGGCCGCCCGGGTGGTGGAGCTGATCCACGCGTACCGGGTGCGCGGTCACCTGATGGCCGACACCGACCCGCTCGAGTTCACCATCCGCAAGCACCCCGACCTGGACGTGCTCCAGCACGGCCTGACCCTGTGGGACCTGGACCGCAGCTTCCCGGTCGGCGGCTTCGCCGGCAAGCAGAAGATGAAGCTGCGTGACGTCCTCGGCGTGCTGCGCGACAGCTACTGCCGCCGGGTCGGCATCGAGTACATGCACATCCAGGACCCGGAGGAGCGCCGCTGGATCCAGGAGCGCGTCGAGGTCAAGTACACGAAGCCGGACGCCGACGAGCAGAAGCACGTCCTGCACCGGCTCAACGCCGCCGAGGCGTTCGAGACCTTCCTCCAGACGAAGTACGTGGGTCAGAAGCGGTTCTCGCTGGAGGGCGGCGAGTCGCTGATCCCGCTGCTCGACGCGGTCCTGCAGTCGTCGGCCGAGGCCGGCCTCGACGAGATGGTGATCGGCATGGCCCACCGCGGCCGGCTGAACGTGCTCACCAACATCGTCGGCAAGCCGTACGAGAAGATCTTCAACGAATTCGAAGGGTGGATGGACCCGAAGTCGGCGCACGGCTCCGGTGACGTCAAGTACCACCTCGGCCAGACCGGCAAATACACGACGCCGGACGGCGAACACGCCACCACCGTCAGCGTGGTCGCCAACCCGTCGCACCTGGAGGCCGTGGACCCGGTGCTGGAAGGCATCGTCCGGGCCAAGCAGGACCGCCTCGACCTCGGCCTCCACGGTTACACGGTGCTGCCCCTGCTGGTGCACGGCGACGCCGCGTTCGCCGGTCAGGGCGTGGTCGCCGAGACGCTGAACCTGTCCCAGTTGCGCGGTTACCGCACCGGCGGCACGGTCCACGTCATCGTGAACAACCAGGTCGGCTTCACCACCGCCCCGGAGTACAGCCGCTCGTCGATGTACTCCACCGACGTGGCCCGGATGGTCGAGGCGCCGATCTTCCACGTCAACGGCGACGACCCGGAGACCGTCGTCCGGGTGGCGAAGCTGGCCTTCGAGTACCGGCAGGCGTTCAACAAGGACGTCGTGATCGACATGGTCTGCTACCGCCGCCGCGGTCACAACGAGGGCGACGACCCGTCGATGACCAACCCGCGGATGTACCAGATCATCGACACCAAGCGCAGCGTCCGGAAGCTCTACACCGAGGAGCTCATCGGCCGCGGTGACATCACCGTGCAGGAGGCCGAGGAGCAGCTGCGCGACTTCCAGGGCCGGCTCGAAGAGGTCTTCAAGGCCACCCGGAACTCGGCCGGCAGCCCGCCGCGTCCGCGCATCATCTCCGAGGAGAGCGAGCCGGAGGCGGAGACGGCGGTCTCGGCCGACGTGGTGCGGTCCGTCGGCCAGGCGCACATCGAGCTTCCCGAGGGCTTCACCCCGCACAAGCGGGTGCAGCAGCTCCTCGACCGGCGCGCCAAGATGTCCACCGACGGTGGCATCGACTGGGGCTTCGGTGAGCTGATCGCCTTCGGGTCGCTGCTCCACCAGGGCGTCACCGTCCGGCTCGCCGGGCAGGACTCGCGCCGCGGCACGTTCACCTCGCGGCACGCCGCGATCGTGGACTCGAAGACCGGCAAGGACTTCCTGCCGATCGGATCGCTCGCCACCGGCAGCGCCCGCTTCTTCGTCCACGACTCGCTGCTCTCCGAGTACGCGGCGATGGGCTTCGAGTACGGCTACTCGGTGGAGAACCCGGACGCCCTGGTGCTGTGGGAGGCCCAGTTCGGTGACTTCGTCAACGGCGCGCAGTCGATCGTGGACGAGTTCCTCTCCTCCGGCGAGGTCAAGTGGGGCCAGCAGTCGTCGCTGGTGCTGCTGCTCCCGCACGGCATGGAGGGCCAGGGACCGGACCACTCGTCCGGCCGCCCGGAGCGGTTCCTGCAGCTCTGCGCGCAGGACAACATGCGGGTGGCGAACCCGACCACCCCGGCGAACTACTTCCACCTGCTGCGCCGCCAGGGCCTGAGCAGCAAGCGCAAGCCGCTCGTGGTGTTCTCGCCGAAATCGCTGCTGCGCCACAAGCTGGCGGTGTCGGCGGTGAACGAGTTCACCGAGGGCACCTTCCGGCCGATCATCGGCGACGCCGGGGTCAAGGGCCAGCCGCTCGACGGCGCCTCGGTGAAGCGGGTGCTGCTCTGCTCCGGCAAGGTCTACTACGACCTGTTCCAGGCGCGGGCGGAACGCGGCATCACCGACACCGCGATCATCCGGATGGAGCAGATCTACCCGCTGCCCGTCGAGGAGCTGAAGGCCGAGCTGTCGAAGTACCCGAACGCCGAGGACTTCGCCTGGGTTCAGGAGGAGCCGGCCAACCAGGGTGCCTGGTCGTTCGTGGCGCTCAACCTCCTCGAGCACCTCGAGGGTGTGCGCCTGCGCCGGATCTCCCGCCCGGCGGCGGCGGCTCCGGCGGTCGGCTCGGCCAAGACCCACGAGGCCGAGCAGGCCGCGCTGGTGGAGGCGTCGCTGCCCCGCCCGTGATCTGGTGAACGTTTGAGGGGGCGCTCCGCTTCGGCGGGGCGCCCCCGCTTACTATCCGCACATGTACTTCACCGATCGTGGCATCGAGGAGCTGGTCGAGCGGCGCGGCGAGGAGTCCGTGACCCTGGAGTGGCTGGGCGAACAGCTGCGCACCTTCGTCGACCTGAACCCGGAGTTCGAAACCCCGATCGAGCGCTTCGCGACGTGGCTCGCCCGCGCCGACGAGGACGACGAGGAATAGCCCTCAGTTCGCTTCGGCCGCCGGCCGCAGGATGTCGAAGATCGCATCCAGCTTGCCGTTCACGGACTCCAGATTGAGTTCCATCCCATCCAATCTGGAGTCCGTGCGGTTCAACTTGACGTCCATGCTGGTCAGCCTGTTATCCATGCTGGTCAGCCTGGTGTCCATAGCGAGCAGCTTGCCGTCCATGGCGAGCAGCTTGCCGTCCATGGCGAGCAGCTTGCCGTCCATGGCGAGCAGCTTGCCGTCCATGTTGTTCAGCCTGGTGTCCACGGCATCCAGCCGGCGTCCTTGAGACTCGAAGTGCCGGTTCATCGCCTTCAACTCAGTGGTGATCGCTTCTTGCAGTCCTTCCTGCAACGTGACCCACTCCTCGATCGTCGCGACGCGTTCCTCAATCGACGTGCTCAACGTACTCCTCCCCAAGAGCATTTCGTACTTGCGTCAACCTGACGCGTGACTAGTTTGCACGTGACGGATGCTATTGGCAAGACGGGACTTTCGGCCCGGTGCGGGCACCCGCCTGCCGGTAGGTTGAAGTCGTGGCACGCAGCGTCTACGTAGCGGGCTTGGGCCCGTCCGTCGGTAAGGGGACAGTGGCTCTCGGCATCGTCGAGTTGCTGTCCCGGCAGGTCGCCCGAGTGGGGGTGTTCCGCCCGCTGGTCCGCGGCAACGGCCGGGACCCGCTGCTCACGCTGCTGCGCGAGCGCTACCCCGGCCCGGTTCCCTACGAGGAGTCCTTCGGCGTCACCATGGCCGAGGCGACGGCCCTGGTCGCCGACGGGCGCCGGGAGGAGCTGATCGGCCGGATCGTCGAGCGTTACCGGGCGGTCGAGCGGCAGAGCAGCTCCGTCGTCATCATCGGCAGCGACTTCACCGACAAGCCCGCCGAGGGCCGCGAGGAGCTGCCCCGCGAGCTGGCCTTCAACGCGCGGCTGGCAACCGAGTTCGGCAGCGTCGTGGTTCCGGTGGTCAGCGGCGAGGGGCGGTCCGCCGACTCTCTCGCGGCGGCCGCGCGTAGTGCGTACCACTCTCTTGCCGATCTGGGCGCGACGGTTGCCGCGGTGATCGCCAACCGGGTGCCCGGCACCCAGCCGGCGCCCGCGCCCGAAGGCCTCCCCGTCCCGTTCTGGGCGATTCCGGAGGTGCCGGCGATCGCCGCGCCGACAGTCGGCGAGGTGGCGGCATCGCTCGGCGCCACGGTCTTCGCCGGTTCGCCCGGCGCGCTGGAGCGCGACGTCCTCGACTACGTGGTGGGCGCCGCCCAGGTGCCGACCGTGCTGGAGCACCTGACCGAGGGCGCACTGCTGATCACTCCGGGCGACCGGGCCGACCTGCTGGTGGCGGCGAGCGCGGCGCACGCGGCGGGCACTGTCACGCTGGCCGGCCTGGTGCTCACGCTCGGCGAGCCGCCGGACCCGCGGGCCGTGGAGGTCATCGAGCGTCTCAACACCGGGCTGGCCATCCTGATCGCCAAGTCGGACAGCTACCACACCATCTCCGCGGCCGGCCGGATCGAGGCGCAGCTCGGTACGCCTCGCAAGGTCGACGCGGCTCTCGGGGTCTTCGAGGAGAACGTCGACACCGCGGCACTGTCCTCGCTGCTCGACGTGGCCCGGTCCAGCCGGGTCACCCCGCTGATGTTCGAGAACGACCTGATCGACCGGGCCCGCGCCAACCGGCGGCACCTCGTCCTGCCGGAGGGCACCGAGGAGCGCATCCTGCGGGCCACCGAGACCCTGCTCCGGCGTGGCGTCGCCGACCTCACCCTGCTCGGAGATCCGGCCGAGATCGCCCGGCGGGCCCGCGAGATCGGCGTGGAGATCGGCGGTGCGCGGCTCGTCGACCCGGGCTCCAGCGAGTGGCGGGACGACTTCGCCGCGCGGTACGCGGAGGTCCGCAAGCACCGGGGCGTGACCCTGGACCTGGCGTTCGACGTGGTCCGCGACGTCAACTACTTCGGCACCATGATGGTCGCGGCCGGACTCGCCGACGGCATGGTCTCCGGCGCCACCCACACCACCGCGGCCACCATCCGGCCGGCCTTCGAGATCATCAAAACGGTGCCCGGGGTGTCGGTGGCGTCGAGCGTGTTCTTCATGCTGCTCGCCGACCGGGTGCTGGTCTACGGCGACTGCGCGGTCAACCCGGACCCGGACGCCGCCCAGCTCGCCGACATCGCGCTGTCCTCGGCACAGACCGCCGCCGCATTCGGGATCGAACCGCGGGTCGCGATGCTCTCCTACTCGACCGGCAGCTCCGGCTCGGGCGCGGACGTGGACAAGGTCGCCGCGGCCACCGCGCTGGTCCGCGAGCGGCAGCCCGGCCTGCCGGTCGAGGGCCCGATCCAGTACGACGCGGCGATCGACCCGGCGGTGGCCGCCGCCAAGCTGCCCGGCAGCGACGTGGCCGGAAAGGCGACGGTCTTCGTGTTCCCCGACCTGAACACGGGCAACAACACCTACAAGGCGGTCCAGCGCTCGGCGAACGCGGTAGCCGTCGGCCCGGTCATGCAGGGCCTGCGGCAGCCGGTGAACGACCTGTCCCGCGGCGCGACGGTCAAGGACATCGTCAACACGGTCGCCATCACGGCGATCCAGGCGGGAGCGAGATGACTCGGGTACTGGTGCTCAACTGCGGCTCCTCCTCCCTGCGGTACCGACTCTTCGACGGCTCGGACGTGCTGACCAAGGGCCTGATCCAGCGGATCGGCGAGGCGGGTGGTGACGCCGCCGACCACCGGGAGGCGCTCCAGCGGCTGATGGACACCGTCGACCTGACCGGGCTCGCCGCGGTCGGGCACCGGGTGGTGCACGGCGGTGACCGGTTCACCAGCTCCACCGTCGTGACCGACGACGTGGTGGCCACCATCGAGGAACTGGTTCCGCTCGCGCCGCTGCACAACCCGGCCGCGCTGACCGGGCTGGAGGTGGCCCGCAAGCTGCTGCCGGAGGTGCCGCAGGTGGCGGTCTTCGACACCGCGTTCCATGCGACGATCCCGCCGGAGGGCGTGCGCTGGGCGATCGACCGGGAGGTGGCCGAGCGCTGGGGCATTCGGAGGTACGGGTTCCACGGGACCTCGCACGCGTACGTGTCGCGGGAGACCGGCCGGATGCTGGGCAAGCCGGTCGCCGAGACCAACGTCATCACGCTGCACCTGGGCAACGGTTCCAGCGCCACCGCGGTGCGGGGCGGTCGCAGCGTGGCGACGTCGATGGGCATGTCGCCGCTCAGCGGACTGGTGATGGGCACCCGATCGGGTGACATCGACCCGAGCGTGGTCTTCCACCTGCACCGGGAGGCGGGCCTGCCGATCGACGAGATCGAGGAACTGCTGACACGACGGTCCGGACTGCAAGGTCTTACAGGCGACAACGACATGCGTACGGTGCTGGAGCGCCGCGATCAGGGAGACTCGGAAGCCGCACTCGCGTTCGAGATCTACTGCCGGAGGCTTCGCGAGTACGTCGGGGCGTACCTGGCCGTCCTCGGCCGGGTGGACGCGATCACCTTCACCGCGGGAGTCGGCGAGAACTCGCCGGTCGTGCGGGAGGGTGCGCTCGGCGGGCTGGAGGCACTGGGCATCACTGTCGACCCGGACCGCAACGGGCGCAATGAGCTGATCATCTCGCCGGACGGTTCGCCGATCACGGTCTGCGTGGTGCCGACCGAGGAGGAGCTGGAGATCGCCGAGGAGGCCCGGCGAGCAATCGGCTCAGAGAGCTAACCAGGCCACCAGGGCGATCAGAACGACGGCGGCGACCACACCACCGATCACGATGGGTGTCTTGGACGGCGCCTTCGCCTCCGGCGTCGTACGGGTGAAGGCCCGGAACGCCTCGGTGTTGCCGCTCGGGTCGACGTGGTTGTCAGGCATGCGCCGACCCTAGCGAAAGCGGTCAACAATGGCGAAGCACAGCACCTGTTCGGCGGAACCCGGTGTGACGTCCGCGACGGTTCACAGCGTTCACACCGCTTCGTCACAGGTCAGATGATCAAGGCGCGGGCACAATGGGCCGGGTGCTTCGTCGTTCCGTGATCGCCCTCGCCCTGTCCTCCGTCGCAGCTCTGACCGGCTGTTCCTCCGGCTCGCCGGAGCCGTCTCCGCCCTCCACCCCCGCCGCCGGCGGCACTGCGCGGCAGCCGGGTGGACAGGCACAGACGCAGGAGCTCGAGTTCAACCGCGGCGGTGACCGCCCGTTGCCGACGAAGGTCTGGCTGCCCGCCGGAGAAGGTCCCCACCCGCTGATCTATTTCAGTCACGGGCTGACCTCGCAGCCGGACGACTACGCCGATCTGCTCAACGCCTGGGCCGAGGCCGGCTTCGCGGTCGCCGCCCCGAAATACCCGCGCACCTGGAACCAGGCGGCCGACTACGACGCCGACGACGTGGTCAACCAGCCCGCCGACGCGCAGTATGTGATCACCGAGGTGCTCAAGGCCCTCCCCGGCCGGATCGACCCGGAGCGGATCGCCGCGGCCGGGCACTCGGCCGGCGGCATCACCACCATCGGACTCTTCAGCGGCAGCCGCGACCCGCGCCTCAAGGCCGGGCTGATCATTGCGGGGCGGCAGATGCCGCAGCCCAAGCCGTTCTCCGGCACCGCGGCTCCGCTGCTGTTCGTACAGGGCAAGCTCGACGAGACGGTCACCTACGAGCAGGCGTACGGCGCGTACAACGAGGTGACCTGGCCGAAAGCGTTCATGGAGCTGCCGCGGGGCACCCACCTGCCGTACCAGGACGAGCCCGCCGTGGTGGCCACGACCACCACGGACTTCTGGCGATGGGCGCTGAGCGGCGACGAGGCGGCCAAGGCACGGCTGCCGCAGGACGCCTCGTCGACCGGAGCGGCGGGCTTCACCGGCACGCTCTGAGGCCCGCTCCGGGCCTGTCTAGAACTCGAGGACGACCTTGCCGAAGACCTCGCCCGACTCGAGCCTGGCGAACGCCTCCTCCGCCGAGCCGAACGGATAGGTCGAGTCGATCACCGGCTTCACCTTCCCCGACGCCACCAGCTCGAGGAGGGCGGCCAGCTCCGCCGGGGTGCCCATGCTGCTGCCGAGAATCTCCAGCTGCATGGCGAACACCCGGCGCAGGTCGACTTGCGCCTGGTGACCCGCGGTGGCGCCGCAGACCACGATCCGGGCGCCGGGAGCCGAGCATTTCATCGAGTGCTCGAAGGTGGGCGCGCCGACCGACTCGATCACCACGTCGACCCGCTCGGGGAGCCGCGCCCCGGGTTCCACCGCGATGGCCCCCAGCTCGGTGATCCGGTCCCGCTTCCAGGATTCACGGCTTGTCGCGTACACCCTCTTGCCGAGCGCGACGCCCAGCGCGACCGCCGCGGTGGCCACGCCCCCACCAGCGCCCTGGACCAGCACCGCCCCGGCCTCCGCGGCACGGCCGCGGGTCACCAGCATGTGGTACGCGGTGAGCCAAGCAGTCGGAAGGCAGGCCGCCTCCGCGAAGGACACCCCGGCCGGCTTGGGGATCAGGTTCTCCCGCGGCGCGGCCAGGCGCTCGGCCAGCGTGCCCGGGTGGCGCTCGGAGAAGATCGAGAAGCCCCGCGGGTCGGCCTTGTCCTCCACCACCGGGAACACCACGACCTCGTTGCCGTCCGGGTCGACACCGGCGGCGTCGCAGCCCAGGATCATCGGCAGCCGGTCGGCCGACAGACCCACCCCGCGCAGCGACCAGATGTCGTGGTGGTTGAGAGAGGCGGCCCGCACCTCGACCGGCACCCAGCCGTCCGGGGCGGAGAAGGGCAGTTCACCGACGGTCAGCCCGCGCAGCGGCGCGTCGGGCTGGAGCGAGGAGGCGTAAGCGGCGCGCATGATCCGACCTTAGTCCCCGTTAAAGCACCGCGCCTCCCCACCGGAGCGGGGAGGCGAGGCATCGCAATAGTCGGCGCGGCGCTGGCAAACCGCCGCAGTGACCGGATGTGATCAGGCAGGCAGCGGCGTCGGCGCCACGGTCGGAGCCGGTGTCGGATCCTGCTCCGGCAGCGTCGCACGCCGCGCGACCCCGTCCTCGATCGCCGCCGCGGCCACCGCCGCCGCCACCGCCGGCGCGACCCGCGGGTCCAGGGGTGACGGAACGATCGCTTCCGGACGCAGATCCTCCGCAACGATCGCGGCGATCGCGTCTGCCGCGGCCACCTTCATCCGGTCGGTGATCGTCCCGGCCCGGACGTCGAGCGCACCGCGGAAGATCCCCGGGAACGCGAGCACGTTGTTGATCTGGTTCGGAAAGTCGCTGCGGCCGGTGGCGACGATCGCCGCGTACCGGTGCGCCACCGCCGGCGCGACCTCCGGGGTGGGGTTGGCCAGCGCGAAGATGATCGCACCCGGCGCCATCCCGGCCAGCGCCTCCTCGGCGATGTTGCCGCCGGAGACGCCGACGAGCACGTCCGCCCCGATCAGCGCCTCCCCGATCCCCCCGGTACGCCCCGAGAAGTTCGTCATCGCCGCCAGCTCCGCCTTGACCGCGTTCAAACCGTCGCGATCGCCGTGGATGATCCCGCGCGAGTCGACCACGATCGTGTTGGCGCCCTGGACGCCCGCCGCGATCAGGGTCTTCGTGATCGCGACCCCGGCCGCGCCGGCACCACTGATCACCACCCGCAGGTCGGCGAACCGGCGGCCGAGCAGCTTCGCCGCGTTGCGCAGCGCGGCGAGCGTGACCACTGCCGTGCCGTGCTGGTCGTCGTGGAAGACCGGGATGTCGAGTTCGGCGTCGAGCCGGCGCTCGATCTCGAAGCAGCGCGGCGCGCTGATGTCCTCCAGGTTGATCCCGCCGAACGACGGCGCCATCGCCTTGACCGTCGCGATGATGCCCTCGACGTCCTGGGTGTCGAGCACGATCGGGATCGAGTCGACGCCCCCGAACTGTTTGAACAGGACCGACTTGCCCTCCATGACGGGCATCGCGGCCTTGGGGCCGATGTTGCCGAGGCCCAGGACGGCGGAACCGTCGGTGATCACGGCGACCGTGTTCGACGTCCAGGTGTAGTCGGGGTAGAGCGACTCGTCCTCGGCTATGGCCTCGCAGACCCGGGCCACACCCGGCGTGTAGGCGAGGGAGAGGTCGTCGCGGCTGGCCAGCGGGACCGTCGCGCTCATCGTCATCTTGCCTCGGCGGTGCAGGTCGAAGACGGGGTCGGCGGCCAGGGCTGGATCGAGTTCGAAACTGAAGAAAGACACGGTGAAACTCCACACTGCATCGACATTGATACGTGGCACCTGCGCGTCCTGGTCGCGAGTATGCGCCAGAAGGGGCGGTGCGATGCGGGGATCACCCGGTAACTCGACCACAGCGCGGGTGTGCGCTGGGGATCAGAGGACACTAACGTAACCGGAACGGTCTCGGGTAGTACCGAAATATCACACGCCCGATGACGTCGGCAACGCCGTGAGCACGGGAATCATCCTCCACGAACTCGTTGTCACCGACCAGCCACCACCCGCCGTCACGCTCTTCGACGGCCCTTTTGACAACGAGCAGACCGCGCCGTGATCGGAATTCCGCGACGACGATGTCACCAGCCCTTACCCGGCGCGCTCCCCGCCGCACCACAACGGCGTCGCCGGCGCGCAGCGTCGGCACCATCGAGGGCCCGCGGACGAGCGCGGCGAACAGTGGTAATTGCCACCTCAAGGCATCAAGCCTCCGTCGCGTTACGGCAAGGATGTAAGGGGTAGGGTCAATCTCGGATCATCGCAAACTCTATGGAGGAGTCCTGATGCGACTTCCGCGTTTCCTCACGCCGCGCACTGTGGTCAGCGCACACTGCGACCTGCCCTGCGGGGTCTACGACCCGGCCCAGGCCCGGATCGAAGCCGAGTCGATCAAGGCCATCGCCGAGAAGTACCAGGGGAACACCGACCCCGAGTTCCGCACCCGGGCGATCCTCATCAAGGAGCAGCGCGCGGAGCTGGTCAAGCACCACCTCTGGGTGCTCTGGACGGACTACTTCAAGGCGCCGCACTTCGAGAAGTACCCGAACCTGCACCAGCTCTTCAACGAGGCCACCAAGCTCGCGGGTGCCTCCGGCGCCAAGGGCTCGGTCGACCCCGCTGTCGCTGAGCAGCTGCTCGGCAAGATCGAGGAGATCTCGAAGATCTTCTGGGAGACCAAGCAGGCCTGATCTTCCGCGTCACGGTGGCCCCGGCTGGATGTCCGGCCGGGGCCGCGCTCGTTCCTATGGAGGCCCGCACTCCCCCGTTCGCATAACGACCGGCTAAAGTCTCCTCCATCGGGAGGAGGGCTCGGGTGACTCAGCTGATGGAGACGGAGCCTGACGTCGGAGACGACGTCGTTCTGCTGACTGTCCCTGCCGACGGGGGTTATCTGGGTGTCCTCCGGACAGCCACCGCCGGCCTTGCGGCGCGGCTGCACTTCGCCCTCGACGAGATCGAGGACCTGCGCATCGCCGTCGACGAGGCCTGCGCGATGCTGCTGGCGATCGCCACCCGCGGCGCCGAGCTGGAGTGCCGGTTCGCCGTCACCGACGACGCGCTCACGGTCGAGGTCACCGTTTCGACGGTGCGCGGCGCGCGGCTGCCGTCGGAGTCGTCCTTCGCGTGGAAGGTGCTCACCGCATTGACCACGTCCGCGTCGGCCGAGGCCAACGGGCGTTACGCGACGATTCGCCTGCTCACCCGCCGCACCGAGTTCTGACCCACGCCGCCCGAAAGCCGAGGCGACCGCGCGCCGTCCAGCTTTGAGCGCGCCGTCCAGCCTTGAGCGCGCCGCCCGAGAGTCGAGCCCGCCGCCCAGCCTTGAGCGCGCCGCCCAGCCTTGAGCGCGCCGCCCGAGAGCCGAGCCCGCCGGGCGCAGCAGGGCGTGCGCACCGCGGGCGGGCACGAAGTCATTCGCCGCACCGACTTTGAGCGCGCCGCCCGAAGCCCACCGCACCGCCGGCTCCGAGCGCACAATGACACCCGACCAGCGACACCCGACCAGCAACGCCCGATCAGCGCACCGTCTCCGCGATGAAATCGATGTGCTGCGCCGCAGACCGCGTCGCCCCTTCAGCATCCTGCTGAGCCAGACAGCTCAACAGCGTCCGGTGATCAGCGTCGATCCGATTCCAGTACCCCTCGGGCAGCCCACCGATCACCTCCTCACCGTAGGAAGCGTGATAAAGCGGCGTCCCCACCAGCTCGAACAGCGGATTCCCGGTAGCCTTCGCCACGGCCCGGTGGAAAACCGTGTGCGCCGCGAGCATCGTGTCGATGTCGTCGATCGCCGGATCGAAGAGCGCACCGCGCAACTCGATCAGGTGTGCGTCTGTCCGCCGCAGTGCGGCCAGCCCGGCCGCCGGCACCTCCAGGGCGCGCCGCAACTCCAGCAGGTCGGCGAGACCGACGTGCGCGGAGTGCGTGAGCAGCGCGAATCCGGTGGAGAGCCCGTCGGCCAGCTGCGTGGCATCCGGATGCGACACGAAGCTCCCGCCGGTGACACCGCGGGTCGTGACGATCAGATGCTGGCTGGCCAGCAGACGTAACGCCTCGCGCACCGTACTGCGACTGACGCCGATCTTGACACACAGCTCAGGCTCCGGTGGCAGACGCTCACCGGGCTGAAGCCGCCCTGACGTTATATCCGCCCGTAACTCGTCTGCGAGCTGCTGATATGCGGGCGGCCGCACCACTGAGCCGGTCACTCGTCCAGGTTATGCCCTGATCCGCTGTGAGGGACCTGTTAATCGACGCCCAACGCTCGACTGCTCGGCGGAACGAGGATCAGAACGGCGGTCACGATGGCCAGCACGAGCATCGACACGCCCACCGCTACGGAGCCGATCTGCAGCAGGAAGCCACCTGTCGCGAGCAGGAACAGCTGCACCACGACGGCCGGGCCCCGCGCGCGAACCCTGCGGCGCCCGAGGGCGCGGGCCACCGCGAAGACAGCGAACGCGGCCAGCGCGGCCATCACCGTGAGCGAGGCGGCCACCGCGACGTTCACCTCACCGCTGGTCAGATCAAGGACGATGAGGTACGCCGTGAGCACAGCGAGTCCCGCGCTCTGCAGGTAGAGCAGCCGCACGCCCCAATCGAGGGTCGAAGCGCCACTCGCCACGGATTTCTCACCTGTCACTGCTGCACCATACCGACAGCTGAACGGCCCTCAGCCGGGTACAGTGCCGCCCATGCGAGCGTTGCTGGTGGTCAACCCCCGGGCGACGACGACCAGTGAGCGCAGCCGCGATGTCCTGGTCCGGGCGTTGCGCAGCGCGGTGGACCTGGAAATGCGATATACGGAGCGCCGCGGTCACGCCACGAAGCTGGCCCGGGACGCCGCGGAAAACGGCGTCGACCTCGTCGTCACGCTGGGCGGCGACGGCACGGTGAACGAGGCCGTGAACGGCTTGATGACCGCTTCGACAGCACTGACCGAGTTGTCCGGCCCTTCGGCGTACCGCCTGCCGGCCCTCGCCGTGGTGCCCGGCGGCTCCACGAACGTCTTCGCCCGAGCGCTCGGCATGCCCCGGGACTGGGTCGACGGGACGAGTGTGATCCTCGACGGCATCCGTGACGGCCGCCACCGGGTGATCGGTCTCGGACGCGCCGACGATCGGTACTTCACCTTCACCGCCGGGCTCGGCTGGGACGCCGCGACGATCCGGCGGGTGGAGCAGTCGAGGCTGCGTGGGCGTACGTCGACTCCCGCCCTCTATGCACGATCGATGACCGGGCAGTTCTTCACCGCTATGGACCGGAAGAATCCGCCGCTCGTTCTGGAGCGCCCCGGTGAGGACGCGGAGGCCGGCCTCAGCACGGTCATCGTCCAGAACACCGCACCATGGACCTACTCCGGCGACCGGGCGGTCAACCCCAATCCCGACGCGTCGTTCGATCTTGGACTCGACGTGTTCGCCCTGCGCAAGCTGGACGTCCTTCGCACCGCGCGGACTATGACACAGCTCGCGTGGCGGTCCGATGATCTACGCGGTAAACAGGTGTTACGGCTTCATGACATCGCCGAGTTCACCGTGGTGGCCTCCCGGCCCCAGGCTTTCCAGCTGGACGGCGACTATCTGGGTGAGCGTCAGAAGATGCACTTCGTGTCCGTTCCATCAGCGCTGCGTGTGATCTGCTGACATCGGGGTACCTCTTCCGGAACGTTGCTCACGATCCGTTACAGAAACACGGTCAAAAGGTCGGCGAAACGGCCGGGACCGTACTACATTGATGGGAGCGTTCGTCAACCGGCTCTCGCGAGAGCGTCAGAACCGGACATAAGGGTACGTGAGCCAGCTCACCCGGCGGGAGAAACTTCCAGCGCTACCCTTGACATCGCGAGAGTTCGTGAAAGCATTCACAAGCGATAAGAAGTAACCGGTTGCTGCTTGTACGCGTTCCTAATCCAGAAGCGCGTAACAGCAACCAAACACCAAAAGCTTGCTGACGCTCCGGTGAGCGTACGGGTACAACCCGTCGGCACCACAGCGCATGCATATAGGTAAACAGCACTGTTTTCATTACCCCATCCGAAACAAGGAGTTTGCCGCCATGGACTGGCGTCACGATGCGATCTGCCGCGACGAGGACCCTGAGCTGTTCTTCCCGATCGGGACGTCCGGCCCGGCGCTCCTGCAGGTCGAGCAGGCCAAGGCCGTGTGCCGGCGGTGCCCGGTGACCGAGGAATGCCTCTCGTGGGCACTCGAGTCTGGACAGGACGCCGGCGTATGGGGCGGGATGAGCGAGGACGAGCGGCGCGCAGTCAAGCGTCGTGGCGGTCTCCGCATCAGTCCCGTCACCGCTTGAATCAATCCCCCACACAGCATTTGCGCCCCGGGCCTCACGGCACCGGGGCGTCTTGCTGTTTCGGGCCGCTCACACACCGTTTCTCATTCCACAGTGCGCTAATGCGATCACAGTACGTTTACCCGTACCCCCGAAATGATCTAGAAATGAAGATCGAGACGCATTGAGTCGCCACTCCGCCACACTCCGCAATGGACGATCAACATTGCCCCATCCCCCCACTTCCGTCGCCTAGCGCAGAGTAACCGTCGCCCTGAGTAACAACTCCCCTCTCCCACCCCACCTCTCAGAAAACTCACAGCCACCCCGCACCCGCCCCGCCCGCCAGCTGGCTCCCAGTGCCGTTCGAAAAGCGCTGAGACACCACTCACAACCAGCCGCGCTCAACCAGCTGGCTCCCAGAGCGGTTTCCGAGGCGCCCAGACGCCACTCACGGCCAGCCGCGTCCAACCAGCTGGCTCCCAGAGGGGTTTCCGAGGCGCCGAGACGCCACTCAGGACCAGCTGGGTTCAGGGAGTGGGGTTGAGAGGGCGCTGAGGGCCGGCAGAGCGCCCTACGGTCACTCGATCAGGCGACAGCGGCGAGCGAACCGTTCAGGACGCTCTCAGCCCGTGCGGCGACCAGCCGGACCAACTCTGGTGCATCACCGAGCGGCTCGGCGACGGCTACGGCACCTTCCTCAAGCGCCGAACGCACCGCCACGTCGTAGAGCAGTCCGGGCGCGAGGAAGTATGCGGCCATCCCCACCCGGCGGGCACCGGCCGCACGCAGAGCGGCGACTGCCTCACCCGCGGTCGGCCCGCTGCCGGAGGCGTAAGCGACCGCCGACGGCACCCCGAGCCGCCGGCCGAGTGCGGCTGCGGCGTCCGCCACAGTGGCACGCGCCACGGCATTCCGGGTTCCCGCGGACGCCAGCACCACCCCGTCGAGACAAGCACCATCCGACGACCCGGAGGGCGACCCCGCAAGCCGGGGGGAAAGACCAGGCAACCGCCGGCACAGCGCCGCAAGCAACAACGGCGATATCGGACCAAGCACCTCAGACGCCGTAACCCGGATCGGCAGGACCTCGGCGGCTTCACGAACGACAGCCGGCAGATCCACCCGCCCGTGATAGGCCGCCGTCAGCAGAAGCGGCACCAGCACCGCCCGCGAACCCGCCAGCGACCCCAGCACATCCAGCGGCCGAGGACCCGCGTGGTCGAGGTAGGACGCCCGCACCACCCACTCCGGCCGGGCCCGGCGGACTGCCCGAGCCAGAGCCTCGGTGGCCACAGCCGCCCGAGGATCGCGGCTGCCGTGAGCCACAAGAACCACGCCAGGCCGCGCCAACGGAGCCGGGTTCAGACGTGCAGGCCGCATTCGGTCTTCTCGAACATGGCCCACCGGCCGGCTCGCGGGTCCTCGCCGGCCTTGGTACGCCGGGTGCAGGGCCAGCAGCCGATCGAGCCGTACCCCTTCTTGAACAGCTCGTTGACCGGCACGTTCCACCGGCTGATGTACCGGTCCACATCAGCCTGCGTCCAGGCCGCGATCGGGTTCACCTTCACCTTGCCCTTGCGCGCGTCGAACGCCACGACCGGCGTGTTGGCGCGGGTCGGCGACTCGTCGCGGCGCAGGCCGGTGGCCCAGGCGTCGTAGTCGGAGAGGGCCCGCTCCAGCGGCTCCACCTTGCGCAGGAAGCAGCACTCGTCGGGGCTGCGGGCGAAGAGCCGGGGACCGTACTCGCCGTCCTGCTGGCCGACCGTCATCCGCGGGCGGATCGAGCGGACGTTGACGTTGAGCGTGCGGGCGACCGTGTCACGGACCTTGAGGGTCTCCGGGAAGTGCAGTCCGGTGTCGAGGAACACCACGTCCACGCCGGGCGAGACGCGGGAGAAGATGCTGGCCACCACGGCGTCGGCCATCGAGGAGGTGACGCAGAAGCGCGCGCCGAACGTGTCGGTCGCCCACTTGGCGATCTCCTCGGCAGAGCTGCCCTCCAGGTCGCGGGCTGCCTGCGTGGCAAGCTCCCGCAGCTCCTCGGGGGAGCGGCGGCCGGAGGTGGGTGAGGACGGGACGCTGGGCGCGCTGAGATCTATGAGGCCCAGACCGGAGGCGTTCAGGAGACTCATTCGGTAACTCCCTTGGAAAGAATGCCGACGAACTTGACCGTGAAAACCCGGGCGCAGGAGTGGCACTCCCAGGCACCGTGCGACGCTTCGTTGGGCCGGAGGTCCTCTTCACCGCAGTAGGGGCAGTAGAGCGGGGCGGATCGGGCGTCGCTCATTTGAGGAGCTCCTCTTCGGCCCGCATCACCCAGGTGGCGAACGTCTCACCCTCGGAGCGTCCGTCCAGGTAGTGCCGGGCAACGCGTTCCACGTACTCCGGAAGCTCTTCCGCCGTTGCCTTGAGCCCGCGCAGCTTGCGACCGAACCCGGCGGTCTCGCCCCGGGCCATGCCGAGGGCGCCGCCGAGGTGGATCTGGAAGCCTTCGACCTGCTCGCCGTGCTTGTTCAGAACGAGCTGGCCCTTGAGCCCGATGTCGGCGACCTGGGTGCGCGCGCAGGCGTTCGGGCAGCCGTTGATGTGCACCGAGATGTCCGCGTCGAAGTCCTTGAGCCGGTCCTCGAGGCGGGCCACCAGTTCCTCGCCGCGCGCCTTGGTCTCGACGATGGCGAGCTTGCAGTATTCGATGCCGGTGCAGGCCATCGTGCCTCGGCGCCAGGCCGAGGGACGGGCTTCCAGCCCGATCGCGCGCAGGCCCGCGATGATCGGTTCCACCTTGTCGTCGGAGATGTCGAGGACGAGGAGCTTCTGGTACGCCGTGAGCCGCACCCGCTCGGATCCGTGCTCCTCGACCAGGTCAGCGAGCCGGCTGAGCTGGGTTCCGGAGGTGCGGCCGACGACCGGCGCGGCACCGACGTAGTTGCGGCCGTCCTGCTGCTTGTGCACACCGATGTGGTCGATCGGCTTCTCCGGCAGCTCCGGCGCCGGTCCGTCGATCAGCGCCCGGCCGAGGTATTCCTTCTCGAGGACCTCGCGGAACTTCTCCACGCCCCAGTCGGCGAGCAGGAACTTCAGGCGGGCGCGGTGACGCAGGCGCCGGTACCCGTAGTCCCGGAAGATCCCGACGACGCCCTCCCAGACGTCCGGGATCTCGGCGAGCGGCACCCACACGCCGAGCCGCTCGGCCAGGCGCGGGTTGGTGGAGAGGCCGCCGCCGACCCAGAGGTCGAAGCCGGGGCCGTGGTCGGGGTGCTCGACGCCGACGAACGAGACGTCGTTGGCCTGGTAGGGGCCGTCCGCGAGCCAGGAGATCTGAGTCTTGAACTTGCGGGGCAGGTTCGAGTAGCGGGGATCGCCGACGTACCGCTTGACGATCTCGTCGATGGCGGGGGTGCCGTCGAGCACCTCGTCGACCGAGATGCCGGCGACCGGGCTGCCCAGCACGACGCGGGGGCAGTCGCCGCACGCCTCGGTGGTCTGCAGGCCGACCGCCTCGAGCCGCCGCCAGATCTCCGGCACGTCCTCGACCCGGATCCAGTGGAGCTGGATGTTCTGCCGGTCGGTGATGTCCGCGCTGTCGCGGCCGAACTCGGTGGAGATCTGCGCGATGGTGCGCAGCTGGGCCAGGTTCAGCGAGCCGCCGTCGCAGCGGACGCGCAGCATGAAGTACTCATCTTCGAGCTCTTCGGGCTCGAGGACGGCGGTGCGGCCGCCGTCGATTCCGGCCTTGCGCTGGGTGTAGAGGCCCCACCAGCGGAAACGGCCGCGCAGGTCGGCGGGGTCGATCGAGGAGAAGCCGCCGTGGGCGTAGATGTTCTCGATGCGGGCCCGCACGTTCAGCGGGTTGTCGTCCTTCTTGCTGCGTTCGTTCGGGTTGAGCGGCTCGCGGTGTCCGAGCGCCCACTGACCCTCGCCGCGCGCCTTGCGGGGGCGGGCGGTCGGCCGTGCAGCGGGAGTGTTGCTGGGCGCCATCTCGGCGTTCCTCCGGGTTTCGTGGGCGCACACTGCCGCTCACGGCCCTGAGGGCTCGTGACATCTGTGTCAGGAGTGGGCCCGGCGGTCGCGTGCCCGAAAAGAAAAAACGGGCGTCGTCAGGAACCCGGACACAACGCGCTGCGGACGCGGCCGTAATCCACGTGGCGGCGAGCCACGAAACGGCGGTCAACTGCAGCGGTCATGTGCGCAAGCCTCTCACGCCCGGCGAATCTGAGCCAGCACGGTCCAGATTTCGGGAGTGTGTCAGGTAACACAACGCCAACATCTTGTAACAGTTACGTCGTAGGGTGCGCCGCCGCGGCCACCAGGGAAGATCGACGTGGGAAACCGTGGCGGACATCGACGGGTGGCTGGGAGACTCGGCCCGGAGGCGCTCACGCCCGTCGATCAAGGCGGGTCCGTCCCGGGGAGCCGCGCATGCCCGCTCACATCGCCGACGACGACTCCCCGACCCGACCACTCTCCGGCTCGCGCCGCAGGAGCCCGCGGCGCGCGGCCGTCCTGTTCTGGGCCTGGTGTCCGTCCCTGGTGCCCGCCGGGCTCGCCACGGCCGTCGGCCTGATCGGTCTGGGCACCCCTGAGCCGGGCACGCGAGAAGTGGTCACCCGCGCGTCCGCCGCGCTCGGCCCGGCCGGGATCCTCGAGTTGGCCCGCCAGTCGGACGCCATGAACGCGCCCTATTACCTGCTCATGCACTACTGGACGGCGGCGGCCGGCGACTCGATCACCACCCTGCGGATCCCCTCGCTCGTCGCTGTCGTGCTCGCCACCGCCCTCACCGGGGAGCTGGGCCGGCGGATCCTCGGTCCCGGCATCGGGCTCTGCGCCGGCCTGATGCTGGCCGTGCTGCCGATCACCAGCAGGTACGCCCAGGACGCCACCCCGTACGCGCTCGCCCTCCTCTTCGCCACCGCCGCCACCCTGCTGCTCTACCGGACGCTGGACCGGCCGCGCTGGTGGGCCTGGACCGGGTACGGGCTCTTCGTCGCGCTCACCGGCCTGATGCACGTGCCGGCGCTGCTGATGCTGGCCGGGCACGCGTACACAGTGTCCTCCCGGTGGCGGTTGAGCAGGCAGCCGTCGCTCTTCTGGTGGTTGCCGGTGACCGTGCTGTCACTCGTACCCCCGGCGCCCTTGATCTCTCTGGGTGTGCGACAGCGGACCGCGAGCCTGACCTGGCGCCCGGCCACCGACTGGGATGCGGCGCTGTTGGCGCCCGGTGCACTCACCGGTTCCGCGGCGGCCGGCCTGCTCGTGATCGGCCTCGCGTTCGCCGCGCGGTGGCCGGACCGGGCCCTGATCCGCGAGCTGGGCGTGCTGGCCGCCGCGCCACCACTATTGCTGATCGGCGCCTCGTTCCTGACCGGACCGCTGTGGGCGCCGTTCCACGTCCTGTTCGTTCTACCGCCGATCACGCTCTGCGCGGCGGTCGCGCTCCGCGGCCTGCGCCTGCGCGCGGTGCTGGCGATCGCGCTGGTCGCCGCGCTCGGTGTGCCGCAGCAACGCGCGATCCGGCAGCCGGAGGGCCATCGCACCCCCGCGGCCACCGCGCCCTAACGCTTGCCGAGCGGCACCACCAGGACCGCCTCGGTGCCGGCGCCGGCCCGGTTGCGCAGCTCGATGCTGCCGCGCAGCTCACCTGTCGCCAGTGCCCGGACGATCTGCAGGCCGAGCCGGTTGCTGCCCTCGAACTTGAAGTCGCCGGGCAGCCCGCGGCCGTTGTCGGCGACCGTGACGTGCAGCTGCTTGCGGAATCGGTGCGCGGAGACCACCACCTCGCCGGCCGGCTCCGGGGGCGCCTGCTGCGGATCGTCGTCCTCGGACGCCGGGAAACCGTGCTCGACCGCGTTGATCAGCAGCTCGTTGAGCACCATGACCAGCGAGGTCGCGATCTCGGCCGGCAGAACGCCGAACGTGCCCTCGCGCCGCATCCGCACCGGGAAGCTGGTGGCGGCGACCTCGCTGGCGGCGGTGGACACCCGGTCCACGATGCCGTCGAAGTCGACCGCCTCGTCGCTGGACATCGACAGCGTCTCGTGGACCAGCGCGATCGAGGCGACCCGGCGTACCGATTCCTCCAGCGCCATCCGGGCCTCGGGCGCGTCCACCCGCCTCGCCTGCAGGCGCAGCAGCGCCGCCACGGTCTGCAGGTTGTTCTTCACCCGGTGGTGGATCTCCCGGATGGTGGCGTCCTTGGTCATCAGGGCCCGCTCCCGGCGGCGCACCTCGGTGACGTCGCGGACCAGCACCAGCGCGCCGATCGGCACCCCGGCCGGCAGCAGCGGCAGCGCGCGGGTGAGCACGGTGGCGCCGCGTGCCTCCACCTCCATCCGGGGCGGGAACTCGCCGCGCAGCGACGCCAGGATCCGCTCGGCCGCGTCGTTGCCCTCCAGCGGGTCGGCGGAGAGCCGGCTGGCCAGTTTCGCCAGTTCCTCGCCGACCAGGTGCGCGTTGAAGCCGAGCCGCCGGTACGCGGACTGCGCGTTCGGGCTCGCGTAGGTGACCTTGCCGGACGCGTCGAGCCGGATCAGCCCGTCACCGACCCGCGGTGCCGAGGTGGTCTCCCCCGGGTGCCGGCGCGGCGGGAAGGTGCCGTCGGCGACCATCTGGGCCAGGTCGTCGGCGGTGGTCAGGTAGTTGAGCTCCAGCTGGCTCGGTGTGCGCGCGGTGCTCAGGTTGGTGTCGCGGCCGATCACCGCGATCACCTCGCTGAACGCCTCCTCGAGGTCGGTCTCGTCACGCCGCCGGACCGGGATGGCCTCGTGGCGGGCGGGCGTGTCGCCGTACCAGACCGGGTCGCCCTCCCGCCAGATCCGCTCCTGGGTCAGCGCCACCTCCAGGTGCGCCACCTCCGGCCCGCCGACGATCTTGCCGACCTGGTCGTCCTGGTAGGCCGTGGGCGCGGTGACGGGTCGCACCTGCGCGACGCAGAGGAACTCCCGCGGCCGGAGCGGATCCCCCTTTATCGGCACCCACAGCAGCAGGTCGGCGAAGGAGAGGTCGGACAGCAACAACCAGTCACCGGCGAGCCGGTGCAGGTGGTCGATGTCGCCGGGACCGAGGGTGGTGTGTTCCTCGACGAGATCACGCAGGGTGGACACGGCCCCAGCTTATTTCTAAAGAGTGCTGGTGACCTTCTTGAGTCCCCGGGGCGCATCGGGATCTTCGCCACGTGCCAGCGCGAGCGACAGGGCGAGCTTCTGCAGCGGCAGGATGTCGAGCAGCGGGCTGTACCGCTCGTCGACAGCGGGCACGGCCAGGCGGGCGGAGGCTCCCGGCACGTCGGCGGCACCGATCGTCACCACGTCGGCGCGGCGCTCGCCGAGCCGCTCGACGACGTCCCGCATCGCCTGGCCGCCGGGGCCCTCGCCGACCACCGCGAGCACCGGAACGTCCGGGTCGGCCATCGCGAGCGGGCCGTGCAGCAGGTCGGCACCGGAGAACGCCAGCGCCGGCAGGTAGGAGGTCTCCATGAGCTTGAGGGCGGTCTCCCGCGCGGTCGGGTACGCGTATCCCCGCCCGGTGGTGACCAGGCTGGACGCGAACCGGTAGCGCTTGGCCAGCTCGTCGGCGGTCGTGTCGGCGAGCGTCTGCTCGGCGAGCCGCGGCAGCACGGAGAGCGCCTCCCGCTCCTCGGCCGGCAGCCGCCCGTCACCCGCGCGCACACCCTCCACCAGCAGCAACAGCGCGAAGAGCTCGGCCGTGTACGTCTTCGTGGCCGCGACCGCCCGCTCGTGGCCGGCCGCCACGTCGATCGAGAGCTCGGCGGCGCGGGCGAGCGTGGACTCCGGATTGTTGGTGACGGCCAGGGTCAGCGCGCCGTTCTCCCGGGCGACGCTGAGCACCCCGGTGAGGTCGGGCGAGCCGCCGCTCTGGCTGACGCCGATGACGAGGCTGCCGGTGAAGTCGGGACGGGCACCGTAGAGCGTGATCGCACTCGGCGAGGCGCTGGCCACCGGAAGCCCCAGCCGGATCTCCGAGAGGTACGCACCGTAGAGCGCCGCGTGGTCGGACGTCCCCCGGCCGACGAAGACCACGTTGCGCGGCCGGCGGCGGGCTACCTCGGCGGCGACGGCGGCGATGGCCTCGGCGTGCTCGTCCTCCAGGAGCCGGGCGAAACCCGCCGGTTGTTCCGCGATGTCCGCCGCCATACCCAGGCCTCGTTGTGTCACGTCTTCCTCCCCAAAGTTCGATTCCCGCTCATTTGCTGCGCAGTCTTGCAAGAAACAGCTTACTTGGTCAAGGTTTCGCGCACGAGTGCGCAAACATGAGGACTGACATATGGCGGCGGTTCCCCTAGGGTCTTTCCTCGTGGATTCCCCCTCCGCCCGTCGTGACCTCGCGCGTGCCCGGGCTGCCCTAGATGCCGGCGAACTGACCGACGCCGCCGGCCATCTGGCCACCGCGCTGGCCCACGCACCCACCCTGCCGGAGACCCACGAGCTGCTCAGCCGATTGGCGGCACGTGCCGGCGGCGCGCTCGACCTCTTCCCCCTCGAGCCGCACCCACCTGTCGGCCGCATCGTCGCGCGCGCCCACCTGCTCGCCGCGGCGGGCCGCCCGGAGGACGGGCTCCCCCTGCTCGTCGCCGCCAGCGGTCAGACCCCGGCGGCCGACTGGGCCGGGGTGCCGTGGGTGCAGGAGCCCGCCCTCGGCGCGCGGATCGAGCCGGGTCTGCTCGCCCGCACCGTGATGCGCCTGTGCACCACGGTCGGCGATCCGGCACCGGCGGAGTCGGTCAATGCGCTCCGGCCGTACCTCGCGGTGGTCCGGCACGCGGTCGCCGCGCACGGTGAGCACGCGATGCTGCTCGGTGCCGGCTCGGCGCTGGCGCGCCGGCTCGGCGAGGTTCGCCTGGCGGTGGACTGGGCCGCACGAGGCTCACGGTCGCAGCCGTCCAAGCTGGGTGAGATCTGGCTCGGGTACGCCTACCGCAGTGCCGGCCGGATGCCCGAGGCGCTCGCGGCACTGCGCCGGGCAGTCGCCTACGACCCCGACGACCTCTCGGTGTACGCGGACGTCGCCGCCACCCTCGCCGACCTCGGCCGCCTCGACGAGGCCCTGCGCTGGACCGAGCTGGCCCTGGAGCGCGACCCCGCCTTCGACTGTGTGGTGCACACCGCCCACCGCCTGCGGTACCGCGCCGACGGCGACGTGGCACACCTGGTCGCCCTCGCCGACTTCATCCGGGACCACCCCGACGACGCGCACGAGCACACCGACCTCGAGGAGTGCTGCCGCAACACGCCCTGGCTCGGTGGACTGCCCGCCGGCCCCTCGCCCGCCGCGGGCCGCGCACCCGTCAACGCGGAACCCTCCGCCGACGCGGTCCGGCGCCTGCTGCGGATCGCGAGCACCAGCTGGCCGCACCCGCCCGCCGCGTACGACCGGGCGCTCGGCCTGGTCCTCGTCGAACCGTGGGAACTGCTCGCCATGCTCGCCCACCCCGCGGTCGCCGAGACCGGTGAACCGGCCGGCATCGAGGTCTGGGCCTGCCTGGGCCTGCTCCACCACGGCACCGACGAACCCTGGCTGGACTCCAGCCGGCGGCGGCTCCTGCTCGGCCTGATCGAGGGCGACGTCGATCGGGTGACGCAGGCCGCGCTCTTCGCGCTGGTCACCTACGCCTGGGTGGACCCGGACGCTCGCGACGACGTGGCAGCGGTGGTCGCCGGCCGGCTCTCCGAGGTGGCCTCCGGCCCGCAGGCGAGAGCCGTCGCCGAACTCGCCCTCGCCGCACCCGGTCTGGACCGGCCCACCCGGGAGCTGGCCGCGGCCACCATCCGGGTCCCTGCCGTACCGCGCCAGCGCGGCCGCGGACGATCGCTGCTGCGCTGGCGCCGGGAGTAACCCGTTCTCCGGGGTCAGCCGTTGATGACGGCGATGAGGTCGCCCTCCTGGACCACGTCGCCCTCGTTGACGGCCAGCTGGGAGACCTGCCCGTCGGACTCGGCCAGCACCGGGATCTCCATCTTCATGGACTCGAGGATCACCAGCGTGTCGCCGTCAGCGACCGTGTCGCCGACCGAAGCCACGACCTTCCACACGTTGGCCACCATCTCGGCCCGGATCTCGTCCGCCATAAGCCGAATGCCTCCTCGTCGACGCGTTCGATGACCGTCATCAAATCACGGATCAGGTCCGGGCGAGTCCCGGGCGGCAGGACGCGCCCACTACCATCGGCAGCGAATCAAGCATCAGGAACAGGAGGCCGGCCATGGCCAAGAAGGCTCGTAAGAAGAAGGCTCGTAAGAAGAGCGGCGCCAACCACGGCAAGCGCCCCAACAGCTGAGTGGTGGGACAAGAAGGGCCCGGCAGCGTCGCTGCCGGGCCCTTGGCGTCTTCTCGTCTCTTCCCTCAGGGAAGGTATTCCCTGGTCTCGGTCTGCACCTCTAGCTGGTCGAGCTTGTTGCGCAGGCGGTCACGCAGCTCCATCGGGGCGCGCTCGTCGCCGCAGCAGCGGCCGACCAGGGCCTTCACGTCGTGCTCGATGCCGAACTCGCGCATGCACGTGGAGCACTCGTCCAGGTGCTTCTGGATCAGCCGCCGGCGGTCCTCGGAACACTCCAGGTCCAGGTAGAGGTAGACCTCGCTGAGGACAACGCTGCAATCCGTTTCGTGCTCGTCGCTCGTCATCCCGGTCACGCCCCCTGCGGCTCGGAAGTGGGCGTGCGGGTGATGCCGCGGTCGACCGCGTACTGCTCGAGCAGGTTGCGCAGGTTGCGCCGGCCGCGGTGCAGCCGGGACATGACGGTACCGATGGGCGTACCCATGATGTCGGCGATCTCCTTGTACGAGAAACCCTCGACATCAGCGAGGTAGACGGCGAGCCGGAAGTCCTCCGGCAGGGACTGCAACGCTTCCTTGATGTCACTGTCCGGAAGGCGGTCCAGCGCCTCGGTCTCCGCCGACCGCAGACCCTGCGACGTGTGCGACTCGCTCGACGCGAGCTGCCAGTCGCTGATCTCCTCGGTCGGCGCCTGCACCGGCTGCCGCTGCTTACGCCGGTACGAGTTGATGTAGGTGTTCGTGAGGATCCGGTACAGCCAGGCCTTGAGGTTCGTACCCTCTTGGAACTGGTGGAACGCGGAGAACGCCTTGAGGAACGTCTCCTGCACCAGGTCTTCGGCATCTGCCGGGTTACGGGTCATCCGCAGTCCGGCGGCATACAACTGATCCACGAACGGCAGCGCGTCGCGCTCGAACCGCTTGCGTCGCTCGTCGGTCCGTTCCTTTTGGGCCACCCTGGACTCTCCCCTCGACCGCCCCGCCGAGGATACGGGTAGTGCCCCTGATACGCCTTCGAAAACCGCCGGTGTGCTCACGCTCACCGAAGGTGGCATCGGCGGTGTCTGCGCCGCGGGCCACTCGGGAGAGCCCAGCAGGCTCAGCACCCGGGTCGCCTCCCGGCCGCCACGCTGGACGTACTCGGTTCCGGCACCCACTACAAACCCCTTCCGCTGACATGCTTCCGGGTGATGTAACGCCGAGAACCGCAACTTGCATTCCAGCCATCTGCCGGATCACACCGCCGTCCCGCGCACTCCCCCTCGCTCCCATCCAACTCCCCGCCCCCGGCTCAGACCACCCGCCCGCCAGCACTCCTCCACGCCACGCCGCCACCAGCTCGAACGTGTGCGGTGACGGGCAGAAGTCGGTGAGATGTGGGGTCAGAGAGCCCAGTAGTGGCTTCGGAGCCAGGAGACCGCCAGCTCCGCGGTCGTGGCGACGTCCTTGCGCAGGTCATGAACGGCACCCGGGCGGACGATCACCTCGACCGGCCCGGCGGGCTCCGGGACGCCGAAGGGATCACGGTCGCCGTTGAGCACCAGGGTGGGCACGGCAGCGGGCAGCTCCCCGGCCCGGCTCTTCTCCGGCTTACCGGGCGGGTGCAGCGGAAACGCCAGCGCGAGCACCCCCGCGGCGCCGAGCGCGGGCGCGGTGCGGCAGGCGACGCGCGCCCCGCTGGAGCGGCCACCGAGGATCAAGGGCGTTTCCGGTACGCGTAAAGCCTCCACGACCACGGCCCACGCCTCGTCGAGGTGCCCGGCCGGTGCAGGCGCACGCCGCCCGGCGACCCGGTACGGCTGGGTCACCAGGGCGACGCGCACACCGGCACCCACCGCCAGATCGTGCACCGCCACGAGGTCGGGTGCGTCGACGCCGCCGCCGGCACCGTGGCCGAGGACGAGCAGACTCAGCACCGGACCCACGGGGTCGGTGACACGAACGGCGGCGGGGCCGCGCGGAGTTTCAATTGTGCGGTCGGAGCTGGACACAGCTCCGTTTTATCAGCGACTGACTGGGATCAAGGTCAGCAACCGGCGATCGTCGTCGCCCGGCCCGTCCTCGACCAGCTCACCATCCGCCTGAACCCGTTCCCGCCAGGCCACCAGCATGGCTCGCCGCTCCCGTGGTGTGGTGCCGCCCCAGACGCCGTGACAGTCACCGACCTGAAGCGCCCACGCCAGGCAGGGCCCCTGCACGTCGCAGGTGCCGCAGAGCGCGACGGCTCCGCCGGACGGTTCGTTGGGTGCGGGAAAAAATGTTTCCGGATCGATACTCCGGCAGGCGCCCCTCGTACGCCAGGCCTCGTCGGTGCCTCGTTGCGCGATCGCCTCGAGCAGCCGCGGGTCGCGTCGCGCGATGGCTACCTCGTGCGGACGCGGCATGCGTGCTCGTGTCATCAGCCCACCTCCCCCGTGGGACCGGAAGTGCTGTGGCGGCCGAGACGCACCTTACGAACCGGCACCACTCCGGCGCTGGTTTCTACCGCACCGTACAAGATCAGAACAAGGGGTTGATCTATCTTGAAACGAAGTTGTCAATTTCAAATACGCGCATAAACCGACAAAGACCGTCGTTGATCTTCTTCTGTTCAGAAAAGCGTCACCTCTACGGCAGGTTCTAGTAGGGCAGGTCCGTTGTTCCGGACATTGCCGACATCGGGGCCCACCGCGCGCATCTCGACACCCGCCAGCTCACGCTCGGAGAGTGGCCGCAGGAGGCTCTCCGGATCGCCCCCGCCGGCCAGCCAATCGGGCCAGCGATCGGCCGGCAGGATCAGCGGCATCCGGTCGTGCACGCGGGCCAGGCCGCCGACCGCTGCCGTGGTCACCACGCTGCACGTGAGCACCGACTCGGGGCCCCACGCCGACCACAGCCCGGCGAACGCGAGCGGCGACCCGTCGCCCGGCGTCATGTAGTAGGCCTGCTTGCGCTTGCCGTCCCGCACCCACTCGAACCAGCCGTCGGCGGGCACCAGGCAGCGCCGCTTCTGGAACGACGACGCGAACGACCGCAGCGTGGCCACCGTTTCGGCACGAGCGTTGATCATGCGGGCACCGGCGCGCAGGTCAGGCGCCCAGGGCGGGACCAGCCCCCAGCGCGCGGTGTCGATCACCCGGGCGCCGTGGCTCTGCGACATCCGGACGAGGGGCACCGGATCGGTGGGAGCGACGTTCCAGCTCGGGCGCAACGGCTCGGCGACGTCGACCGCCTCGAAGAAGGTGCTGAGGTCGGCGTTGCTCCGGGTGGTCGCGTATCGGCCGCACATGCGAGGGACGGTACGCCCAGGGTCCGACACTCCGCTGCCGCCGCAGGCGAAGCCACCGGCGCAGGCGAAGCCACCGCCGCAGGCGAAGCCACCGCCGCAGGCGAAGCCACCGCCGCAGGCGAAGCCACCGCCGCAGGCGAAGCCACCGGCGCAGGAGGCACCGCCGCGGGGAACACCCGCCGCAAGTGAGCGAGCCACCGCGCCGACCGGGGGAATGCGTGACCGATCGTCCCGGGAGCCGGGAATGGCGCCGGGAATTGTCGGTGCCCGGCGGCAGAATGGCGTCGTGACTGCTGAACCTCGCCCCTGGCTCGCCCCCTCCGCCTCCGGCCCGGCGACCGCGACCGTGCGGCTGCCCGGCTCGAAGTCGATGACCGCCCGCGCACTGGTCCTCGCCGCACTCGCCGACGGCCCCTCGGTCATCGAGGCTCCGCTGCGGGCGCGTGACACCACGCTGATGTCCGCCGGCCTGCGCGCGCTCGGCGTCGGCGTCGACACCAGCGCTGACGATCGCTGGGTGGTGGAGCCGGGTCCGCTGCGCGGTCCCGCCCGGGTCGACGTGGGCCTGGCGGGCACGATCATGCGCTTCCTGCCGCCGGCCGCGGCGCTGGCCGAGGGCACTGTCGAGTTCGACGGCGACCCGCATGCCCGCAACCGGCCGCTGCGCCCGATCGTCGAGGCGCTGCGCTCGCTGGGCGTGGGCATCGAGGCGTCGCCGTCCGGCGGGCTGCCGCTCACCGTGCGCGGCGCCGGGCTGGTCGAGGGTGGTGAGGCGGTCATCGACGCGTCCGGGTCCAGCCAGTTCGTCTCGGGTCTGCTGCTCTCCGCCCCCCGCTTCACCAAGGGCCTGGTGCTGCGGCACGAGGGCCCGCCGGTGCCGTCCGCGCCGCACCTGCGGATGACCACGCACATGCTGCGGGCCGCCGGTGCCGTCGTGGACGAGAGCGTGCCCGACGTGTGGACGGTCGAGCCCGGGTCGCTGCACGGCCGCACCTGGACGATCGAGCCGGACCTCTCCGGAGCGGTCCCGTTCTTCGCGGCCGCCATGGTCACCGGCGGTTCGGTCACCCTGGCGGGCTGGCCGGCCGCGAGCTGGCAGCCGGTGGAGCGCCTCAGTGAGCTGCTCACCGAGCTGGGCGCCGAGGTCACCCGCACGGCGGACGGGCTCACCGTGCGGGGCACCGGCTCGCTGCACGGCATCACGGCAGACCTCTCCGAGGTCAGTGAGCTGACGCCGGTGCTGTCGGCGCTGGCGGCCCTCGCCGACGGGCCGTCCGAGCTGCGCGGCGTCGAGCACATCCGGGGCCACGAGACCGACCGGATCCGTGCGCTCGCCACCGAGCTGAGCAAGGCGGGCGCAGAGGTCACCGAGTTCCCCGACGGCCTGCGCATCGAGCCGCGGCCGCTGCACGGCACCACCTTCGAGACCTACGCGGATCATCGAATGGCACACGCCGCGGCGGTTATCGGCCTCACCGTGACGGGCATTCAGCTCTCCGACGTAAGTTGTACGTCGAAGACGTTGCCCGAGTTCCCCGAACTCTGGGCGGGACTCGTGGCGAGGAGCTGAACCTGCCAGGCCGTAAGCGGGAGTATGACGAGGACGACGTCCGGATCCGGCCGGGCCGATCGTCGCGCCCGCGTACCCGGTTGCGGCCCAGCCACAACGACGCCATCGACGCGCTGGTGATCACGGTGGACCGCGGGCGGTATGGGTGCGTGCGCGAGGACAGCGGCGGCATCGACGTGATCACCGCGATGCGCGCCCGGGAGCTGGGCCGCAAGTCGGTGGTGGTCGGTGACCGGGTGTCGCTCGTCGGCGACGTCACGGGAGCGCCCGGTGCGCTGGCCCGGATCGTCCGGATCAGCGAGCGCAGCTCCGTGCTGCGCCGCACCGCGGACGACGACGACACCACCCCCGAGGGCCGCCTGGAGCGGGTCGTGGTCGCCAACGCCGACCAGTTGGTGATCGTGAGCGCCCTCTCCGACCCGCCGCCGCGGACCGGTTTCATCGACAGGTGCCTGGTCGCGGCGTATGACGCGGACGTCGAACCGCTGCTCTGCCTGACGAAGGCCGACCTGGCGGGCCCGGAACAGGTCCTCGGCTACTACGCCGAGCTGGATCTGCCCTATGTGCTGGTGCGCCCGGGCAGCGACCTCGCCGAGGTGCGCGACCGGCTGGCCGGCCGGATCTCGGTGCTGGTCGGGCACTCCGGCGTCGGTAAGTCGACGCTGGTGAACCGGCTGGTCCCGGACGCGCTGCGTGCGGTCGGCGTGGTGAGCGCGGTCGGCAAGGGGCGGCACACCTCGACCAGCGCGGTGGCGTTGCGCCTGCCCGCGGTCGGCAAGTCCCGCAAGGACCCCGGGTGGATCGTCGACACGCCCGGCATCCGCAGTTTCGGGCTGGCCCACGTGAGTGCCGAGAGCCTGCTGCACGGCTTCCCCGACCTGGTCGAGGGCACTCTGGAGGACCAGCCGAACTGCGGGCACACCGCCGCCGACAGCGAGTGCCGCCTGGACGCCTGGGTGGCGGCGGGACACGCTGACGCACGCCGGCTCGCCTCGTACCGTCGCCTTTTGAGCTCGCGCGCCGGCGAGGGCGACTGGCACGACCAGCCCGCGGACGACGGCCCGGTCTGAGCGAGACCACGACAGCGACGCCTGGCATGAGCGAGACCACGACAGCGACGCCCGGCATGAGTGAGGCCGCGACAGCGGCCACCGATCGCCGGGACGCGCGGAACCCGCACGACCGCGGGGTGTCTCATGCATTAGCTTTTTGGCATGGCTGGTTACTCGGACGATCTCGCGCTTGCCCACCTGCTCGCCGACACGGCCGACGCCATCTCGACAGCACGGTTCCGGGCGCTCGATCTGGCGGTCGAGGCCAAGCCGGACCTGACGCCGGTCTCCGACGCGGACACCGCTGTGGAGAAGGCGATCCGCGCGACGCTGGCCAGGGCACGGCCGCGCGACGGGATGCTGGGTGAGGAGTTCGGCCGGACGGTTGCGGCCGCCGGGCCGGGCAGCCGGTACTGGGTGATCGACCCGATCGACGGCACCAAGAACTTCGTCCGCGGTGTGCCGATCTGGGCGACGCTCATCGCGCTGATGGAGGGTGACACCCCGGTGGTGGGGCTGGTATCCGCACCGGCTCTGGGCCGGCGCTGGTGGGCGGCGCGCGGGCAGGGTGCGTTCGCGGGCAAGCACCAGCACGCGGCGACCCGGATCAGCGTCTCGTCGGTGCGCAGGCTGACCGACGCGAGCTTCTGTTACGCCAGCCTGAACGGCTGGGCCGACAACGGCCGCCTCGACCAGATGGTCGACATCCTGCTGGGTGTGTGGCGGAGCCGGGCGTACGGCGACTTCTACGGCTACATGCTGCTGGCCGAGGGTGCTCTGGACGCGATGGTGGAGCCGGAGCTGTCGCTCTGGGACATGGCGGCGCTGATCCCGATCATCACCGAGGCGGGCGGCCGGATCACCGACCTGGACGGGCGGCCGACTGCCGACAAGAGCTCGGTGATCGGCACGAACGGGCTGCTGCACGAGGACGTACTGGCGGCGCTGGCCCGCCGGAACTGATCGGCCGGCGCCGCTCTGACCCGCCAGAACGGATCAGCCGGCGCGGCTCTGACCCGGCGGAACTGATCGGCCGGCGCGGCTCTGGCCCTCAGGGGCTGATCAGCCGGCGCGCGTACATCTGGCATGAGAACACTCGGGCGGGGTACTCCCTGACCATGCCCGGTGGCGGCGTATGACCCTTTCGACGGATTTATGCCTAGATCGCGGTGACCGCGGCACCGATCCTCAGCACTCCGAAATGCGAGGAGGGGACGCGTTATGCACAATGGAGCGATCATGCCGAGCGAGGTTCGTCACCTGGTGGACAGCGACCAGACCTATCCTCTGGTCCGGCTGATCGGTGTGCTGGACACCGACACCATCACGCCGATCCGTTCGGCCATCCTCGACATCCTGTCGACCCAGCCGGAGGCGGTCGTGGTCGACGTGACCGGCCTCCGGGTGGCCGAGTCGGACGCGCTCACGATGCTGCGCGAGGTCCTCGACGAGACGCGGGACTGGCCCGGCACCCATCTGACGCTGTGCGGCTCGATCGACAATGTGGCCTGGCAGCCCAGCGGATGGCCGTTGTGGCCGGACGCTGCGGGTGCCTTCGCCGCCCTGGGCGAACCGGAGACCGGCCGGCGGATCAGCCTCGACCTGGAGCCGGTGGTCGGCGCGGCCCGCCGCTCGCGTGAGCTCATCACCGAGGCGTGTGTCCGGTGGGAGCAGCCCGAGCTGGCCGGGAACGCCTGCATCGTGGCGACCGAGATGGTCAACAACGTGGTCGCGCACGCCGGTACACCGATGAACGTCCTGCTCTCGATGCACGGCAGCACGATGAGCGTGGCGGTCCGGGACTGGTCGGCCACGGTGCCGCGGTTCACCGGTCCCGTCGCACCCACGTCGTACGGCGGACGCGGCCTCCTCCTGATCGACACGGTCTCCTCCCGCTGGGGTCACCTGATCCTCGCCGACGGGAAGGTCGTGTGGGCGACGCTGGAGGCGGACTCCGCAATCACCCCCGCCGGGGCTCGTCAACGTGATGACGCGGGTATGACCGACCCCACCCGTGGGTAGATTGCGGTCATGCGAGACAACGACTACCCGACCGAGGTCAGTGACCCGGAGGCGTCGGGGCTGCCGGACACCGCCGACGACGATTCCACGGCGTACGACGAGGTGAACAGCCCGCGCTGGAGCGACGGACCCGACCCGGCCGCCCTGTCCGGGGTGGGACCCGGCGGTTCCAACCGGTTCGGCGACACCGCCGAGGAGCAGCGCCAGGGCGAGTCTTTCGAACGGCGCCTGCGCCAGGAGGAGCCGGATTTCGGCGCGCAGGACGCGTCGCCACCGCGGCGTGACGCGGTCGACGAGACCCTCGACGACTCGGAGCAGCGCAACTTCGACCGGGATGTGTGGGAGCAGAGCCCCACCTCCGACCCGAAATCGCAGATCTCGCTCTACGACGACGGCTCGCTGGACGAGGAGTCACCGCGCCCGGTCGGCCGCCTTGTCGCACCCGACAAGGGCTCCGGCTGGGACGAGGAGCCGGACAGCGTGGCGTATGACGCCGGCGCGGCCGGTGGCGGTGCGAGCGCCGAGGAATTGGCCATGCACGAGACCCGCGGACCGGATTACCGCTGAATTTTTCGCTTCACCTCTTGCCCTGACCCCCCTTCCTTGAGCACAGTGCATCGGCTGGGTTGATCGAGGTGGGGGTCAGGGTGAAGAGCACGGTCCTGCTGCGGTCGCTGCTCGCGATCGCGGTGCTGGTCTCCGGCATCGCGCCGGTGGCCCTGGCCGCCGGACGGGGCACTCCCGCCAGCGCGGCCGACACGATCAGCCGATCCGTGTTCGCCGACGAGTTCGACGGTGCCCGGGGCGGCCCGCCGGACGCCACGAAGTGGGTGGCCGGCGATTCCCGCGCGGGGCTCACCGGCGACGGCCAGCTGGTGCTGGCCACCCAACTGCACGTTCTCCAGCCCTTCACCCAGGCGAACGGGCGGGCCGAGGCCCGGATCCGGATGAGCCGCGCGGGCGGTGCCTGGCGTGCTCTGGGCGTGCTGGACGAGAGCGGCAACCTTCCCGCCGGACAGGTCGAGGTGCTCGGCGACGACCAGGTGAGCGGCGACGACTTCCACACGTACGTCATCGACTGGACGCCGGCCTCGCTCGTCTGGTCGATGGACGGGCGCAAGGTCCTGAAGTTCACGCCGGAGGTGCCGGGCCGTCCGCTGGTGCTGACCCTGAACCCCGGGGCCGGTGGTCGCCGCTCCGACTCGATGGTCGTGGATCACGTCCGTGTCTCGGTGCGGGTCACTGTCGAGGCGACGACGTGGAAGACCTACACCACCTACAAGCCGGGCAAATACGTGCGCTTCAAGGGCAACATCTATCGCGTACGGGAGCTGCACACCTCGCTGCCCGGATGGCAGCCCACCCTGGTACCCGGGCTCTTCCAGAAAATTTAACAATCCTTGTTATCCGGCGGTTCCGGAACCCGTCTCCATTGACCGATGACAGTCAACTTTAAAGACTGTTACGAGAAACGGCTTCCCTCTCCCCCGGAGGATCCCCCATGCGCAAACTCAGAGTCCTGTTCGGCGCGGCAGCGGTCGCGCTGACCCTCGCCGGATCCCTGGCGGTCGCCTCCCGCAGCGACACAGCTGATGCCGCGGTCGGGCCGGTGACCTGGTCCGACGAGTTCAACGGCGGCTCCGGCGCGGCGGTCGACGGCTCGAAGTGGAACTTCGACATCGGCGGCGGCGGCTACGGCAACAGCGAGCTGCAGTACTACACGAACTCCACGAACAACGTGCGGCAGGACGGTCAGGGCCACCTGGCGATCACCGCGCGCAAGGAGAACCCGTCCAACTTCCAGTGCTGGTACGGCACCTGCCAGTACACCTCCGGCCGGATCCTCACCTCGGGCAAGTTCACCCAGCGCTACGGCCGGTTCGAGGCCAGCATCAAGGTCCCCAAGGGCCAGGGCATCTGGCCGGCGTTCTGGATGCTCGGTGACAACCTGGGCAGCGTCGGCTGGCCGCAGTCCGGCGAGATCGACATCATGGAGAACGTCGGCAAGGAGCCGAACAAGCTCTACGGCACCGTCCACGGCCCCGGTTACTCCGGCGGCAGCGCGATCGGCGGCAACCGTACGCTCGGCGCCCCGCTCGGCGACGCCTTCCACCAGTACGCGGTGGAGTGGTCGCCCAACCTGATCATCTGGTACCTGGACGGCTCCGAGTACTTCCGCGTCACCCCGGCCTCGCTCGGCGGCCGGCAGTGGGTCTTCGACCACCCGTTCTACATGATCCTGAACGTCGCGGTCGGCGGTAACTGGCCGGGCAGCCCGGACGCGTCCACCTCGTTCCCGCAGACCATGCTGGTCGACTACGTCCGCGTCTCGGCCTGGAACGACTCGACCACCCCGCCGCCGTCGACCACCGGCAACGCGCTGAAGAGCAACTGGAACGGCCGCTGCATCGACATCCCGAACGCCAACAGCGCCGACGGGACCCGCCTGCAGATGTGGGACTGCAACGGCTCGGCCGCCCAGAAGTGGACGCTTCAGAGCGACGGCACCGTGCGCGCCCTGGGCAAGTGCATGGACCCGGCCGGTGGCGCGCTGACCAACGGCACCCCGATCCAGCTGGTCACCTGCAACGGCAACCCGGTGCAGCGATTCACCCTGTCGGCAGCCGGTGACCTGGTGAACGTCTCCGCCAACCGGTGCGTCGACATCGCCGAGTGGAACAACTCCAACGGCGCCCGGCTGCACCTCTGGGACTGCGTCGGTGGCGCCAACCAGAAGTGGACCAAGGCCTGATCCGATCATGGCCTGATCCTGATCGAGGTTTGATCAGGTACTGATCTGTACCGAACACGGGGATCGGTTCACCGGCTGACGGTGTACCGGTCCCCGTAGACGTGCCAGGTGAGTGGCGTGGCCAGATCCAGGTTGCTGCTCCGCAGGAAGGCGCGCTGCGCGGTGTCCACCCGGGTGGTGTCACTGTGCGCCTCCTCGGTACGCATCTCGGCCGCCCGGGCGTCGAGGAACGCCGTCAGGTAGCCGATCTCGTCACCGCCCCGCGCCGGCGTACGCCGCCCGGCCGCCGCCCGCCCGCGGATCTCCCGCAAACCGTCGACGCCGTGCATCACCGCCGCGTCGTAGTACGCGAACTGGCCCAGCGCCCGCAGCCCGTCGGCCTCGGCCAGCCGGACCGCCGGGGTGAAGTACATCCGGTCGCGGGCGTCGTCCTGCACCCTGCGGAAGACCGGGTCACCGGCGGCCGCACGCCACGCACCCGGGAAGCCCGGATCGAGCCCCCGGTGCGAGTCGGAGCCGTTCACCGAGCGCAGTGCCGGCAGATGGCGGGCCAGCCCGTTGCCCGGTTTGCGGCGGGCGTACTCGGTCACCACGGCCAGCATGTCGGAGGTGCCGGAGCAGAACCCGATGATGCCGCCGGTGTAACCCCTGCCGTCGCCGATGTCCTCGAGGTAGCCGTACTCACCGCGCCAGTCGAGCGTCGAGTTCTCCGCGCTGGAGACCAGCTTGAACGCGGTCTCCCGTTTCGCCGCGGCAATCAGGCCGGCGGCGATCGCGGGGACCTCGGCCGAGGGCGCGGGCGCCGACTCGGTCACCGGCGCGGCCGGCCCCGGACCGTACGCCCGGACCTCGCGCAGCGAGTAACCGCCCGCGGCACCCCGCCGGGTGGCCAGGATCCGCAGATAGCGCCCGGTGCCCAGGAGGTTCTTCACGTCGTCGACGCCCCCGTTGCCGGAGGCCGTGCGGTAGACGTCGGTCCACGCCGAACCGCTGTCGGAGAGTTGGATGCGGTACGCCTCGGCATACGACTCCGCCCACGTGAGCCGCACGCGGTGGACCTCCTGCGCCGTGCCCAGGTCGATCCGGACCCACTGGGTACCGGGGCCCGCCGCACTGGCCCACCGGCTGCCCGAGTCGCTGTCGTTGACCCCGGCCGCCGCCCACGCGACGCTCTCGGTGGACGAGGCCAGGACCGGGCGCCGCAGCGAGATCAGCCTGTCCGGGGTGGCGTTGGCGGCCACCGAGACGGCCAACGGCACCGCGGCCATCACCGCTATACCGGCACCGAGCGCGATCCGCATCCTCCTACGCTAGGAGCAGGATCGTCAGCGACGCTTACGGTTCCGGGAAATCAACACTATCGCCAATACGACGATGGCGATGACGCCCACACAGCAGAGCAGGCCGAACACCCCGAAGCCCATGCCCCGGGAGCGGCGGCGCGCTGCCTCCACCGCGATCTCACCGACACCGTTGCCGGCCGCCCACGCATGGGCCGGGATCACCAGGGTAAGCACCGCGCCGGTCAGCGCCGCGGTGAGCCGCGGCCACCACTTCATCACATCAGCCATGGGTTCCATGCTGACCCATGCGCGCAACGGGTAATAGTGGCGTTACCGAACGGAAGGGGCACGGATGGACCGCGAACTGGCGGAACTGGCCGAAGCACACGGAGTCGCCACGTGGTACGAGAACTGGCGCCGCAAACGCACCGAGATCTCGGCGGAGTCGGTGATCGGTGTGCTCGGTGTGCTCGGCGTGGACGCGAGCACACCGCAGGCGGTGAGCACAGCGCTGGCCGCGGTACGGGACCGTGATCGGGATCAGCGACTTCCCGGCACGGTGGTCGTCGTCGCCGGAAGCACCCGGCCGCTGCCCGCTCGCGGCGAGATCACGCTCGAGGACGGCGGCACCCGGCTGGTCGACGAGGTACCGGCGGACCTGCCGCTCGGATGGCACCGGCTCCGGATCCAGGACACCGGGCAGGACGTCACGCTCGTGGTGGTTCCGGCCCGCCTTCCGGAGGCTCCGGAGACCTGGGGCTGGATGCTTCAGCTCTACACGCTGCACTCGGCGGACTCGTGGGGCATGGGCGATCTCGGCGATCTGCGGACGTTCGTGACGGACTCCGGCGGCGCGGGCCTGATCCTGCTGAACCCGTTGCACGCGATCACGCCGACCCGGCCGCCGCCGGCCTCGCCGTACTCGCCGTCGAGCCGGCGGTTCGCCAATCCGCTCTACCTGAGGGTGGCGGACGTGCCGGCGTACCGGAAGGCCGATCCGGATCTGCGGGCCCGGGTGGACGCGCTGCGACCGGAGCCACCGGCCGACGGCCTGATCGACTACGACGCGGTCCTGGGCGCCAAGCTGGCCGCCCTGGAGCTGCTCTGGCCGCTGGCCGGCGAGGTGGACCTGGACAGCGACCCGGGGCTGACGGACTTCGCCCGGTTCTGCGCGCTCGCCGAGGAGCACGGCCCGAACTGGCAGGAGTGGCCGGCCGAGCTGCGCCGGCCGGACGCCCCCGAGGTGCTCGCCTGGCACAGCGACCGGATCGCCTTCCACGCCTGGATCCAGCACCTGCTGGAGGAGCAGCTGGCGGCCACCAACGCAGCCGCCGGCGACATGCCCGTCGGCGTCGTGCACGACCTCGCTGTCGGTATCGACCCGGGCGGCGCGGACGGGTGGCTGTTGCAGGACGTACTGGCCCCCGGCGTACGGGCCGGCGCGCCACCGGACGCCTTCAACCAGCTGGGCCAGGACTGGGGACTGGCGGCATGGCGGCCGGACCGGCTGATCGAGACCGGGTACGCGGCGTACCGCGACATGCTGCGCCGGATCTTCCGGCACGCCGGTGGACTGCGCGTCGACCACGTCGCCGGGCTCTGGCGGCTGTGGTGGGTGCCGCCGGGCATGGACGGCGCCCAGGGCACCTACGTGCACTACGACCCGGAGGCGATGCTCGGCATCCTGGCGCTGGAGGCGTACCGGGCCGGAGCCGTGGTGATCGGCGAGGATCTGGGCACGGTCCTGCCCGAGATGACCGAGGGCCTTGCCCGCCGGAACATGCTCGGGTCGGCAGTGCTCTGGTTCACCCGCGACTACGACGGCGACGGCGACTACCGGCCCGCCGCCGACTATCCCCGCAACGCGCTCGCCAGCATCTCCACCCACGACCTGCCGACCGCGTCCGGTTTTCTCGCCGGTGAGCAGGTCGAGGTCCGGGCCGAGCTGGGCCAGCTGGCCGCCCCGGTGGAAGAGGAGCGAGCCACCTGGGCCAAGGACCGGGACCAGCTGCTCGAGCGACTGCGGGCCGAGGGCCTGCTCGAGCCGGACGCGACGGCCGAGGAGTCGATCGTCGCCATGCACCGGTTCCTGGCCCGGACGCCCTGCCGCCTGGTCACCGCGTCCCTGCACGACGTGCTGCTGGAACGCCGGCAGCCGAACCTGCCGGGCACCTTCGACGAGTACCCGAACTGGCGTATCCCGCTGGGTCCGGACCTCGCCGCGATCACGTCCGACCAGCTGTTCCGCAAGGTGGCCGGAATTCTGGGTAATCGTGAGGCGCAGCGACCGCAGCTAGCCGAGAAGGGGACGGCGATGGGCTTCCTGGACAAGGCCAAGGAACTGATCGACAAGCACGAGGACAAGGTCGACACGGCCGTGGAGAAGATCGGCGACGAGGTGGACCGGCGGACCGGGCACAAGCACACGAGCCAGATCGACCGTGGCGTGGACGAGATCCGCAAGCGCACCGGCGGCAAGCCCTAGGGCCTAGGTCGTGAGCGGTTCGGGCGGCGGGTCGTCGTCCACCGCGTACAGCATGGGGTGCAGTGGCATGTAGGTCTCGGGCTGACGGCAGCGAGCCGGCCGCAACAGCGACGACGGGTGCTCGGGGTGTTCCCGGCAGTGCCGCAGGGCACGGCCGACGGCGTCCTCGTGGTGCCGGCCGCCGCCGTACTCACCGCAGCCTTCGCAGTCCCAGCGCCAGAACGGTGCGCCCTCGTCGGAGGTGTGCCGCCGGATCCGCAACGGCGGTCCGGCGGCCCTCCACGCCGCCGCGAGTATGGCGGGCATCTCCAAGGCGGGTGGCGGCCCCAGCGGCCGCCGCTGTCCGCCGATGATCTCCGCAAGCACGTTGCTCGACACCGGTCACCTCCGCGCTCCTGTGGTGGGATCAGTGTGGAACGCGCTTCATGAACCGGATGGCTGTTTTGCCCAAAATAGCCACGTTTAGCGAGCGTTGACGATTCCCAGCCCCGATGCCGTGATCCCGGGGAAGACGCCGGCCAGGTCGGCGACGCCGCACCGCGCGCGGAGGATCTCCCCGATCACCGCCCGGTAGTCGGTGGTCACCGCCAGGTCGCCGTCCCGCAGCTGAGCAGTGGTCAGGCCGGGCCACCGGCCGTACACCTTGCCGCCCCGGACGTTGCCGCCCAGCACGAACATGACGTTGCCGTAGCCGTGGTCCAGGCCGCCCGAACCGTTCTGCACCACCCGGCGCCCGAACTCGCTGATCGTGAGCAGCGTGACCCGGCGCATGCCCTCGGTCCCGAGGTCCGCCGCGAACGCCGCAAGCGCGGCAGAAAGCGCCTTGAGCTGGTCGAACATCCGTCGGCCGGCCACCGCCGGACCGAGGTTCTCGTGCATGTCCCAGTCGCCGGAGTCGACGGTCGCGCTTCTCAGCCCGACCCCGGACTTGATCAGCCGGGCCACGTCCCGCAGTGCCGCGCCGAGATCGGTCTGCGGGTAGGCCGCGCCGTTGGCGGGGGTGTAACCCGCCGCGCGCAGCTGAGCCCCGCGGGTCAGTGCCTCGGCCAGCCGGCCGGCGGTCCGCGCGAGCGCCGGCGGAGCGCCGTCGTAGAGGGCGGACATCGTGGCGGCGATCGGCCGGTCGGCCTGGGCGCCGGTGAGCTGGAGGGCGTCGACAGTGGTCACGCTCAGGTTCGGCGCCGGGCCACCGAGCACCCGGGCCGGCCTCGCAGTGCCCATCGCCACCGCGTTGAACGCGTCGTCCGAGCCGACCGTGCCGATCATCCGGTTCAGCCAGCCGGTCCGCTCCGACGTGCCCGGCGCGGCCCGCTCCAGCTCCTCCATGGCGGAGAAGTGCGACCGGTTCGGCGCCGGCTGCCCGACCGCCTGCACCGCGGCCAGCTTCCCCGAGGTCCAGTACGGCAGCAGCGGCGCCATCGCCGGGTTCAGCCCGAAAAACGCGTCACCGCCGATGAGCTGCGACTTCTGCACACCGATCGTCGGCCGGGCGGTGTAGTAGGCCGGGTCGCCGGCGGGCACCACCGCGGAGAGGCCGTCGAAGCCGCCACGCAGCGAGAGCAGCACCAGCACGTCACCGGCGTACGCCGGGTCGGCGGCGAACGCCAGGCTGGTGTCCAGCTGCGCCCCGGCCAGGCCGGCGAAGGCACCGGCGGCACCGGTGGCGAGCAGGCGGCGCCGGGAGAGCGTCGCCCGGCGGGAGTCGTCGCATTCGCAGGTACTGGTGGTCATGGCGGTCACCTCAGCGCGAAGGACGGGGAGTTCAGCAGCATCCCCATCAGGTACGGGAACATCCAGCCCACGGCCGGATCGGTGGACTTCAGTGCCGACGCCGGTGTCTTGCCGTAGAACCCGGCGAGCGCCGCGATCTGCTTGGCCGACGGCGGGATCCCCAGCAGGCGGATGCTCACCGCCTCGATCAGCGCGCCGTAGGTGGCCGGCAGCGTCCCGACCATCCCGGTCGCCAGGGCGGCCGGCTTGACGAGCGTGTCCGGCCACCAGCCGGCCGCGATCGAGATGTGAAAGTTCCAGCGGACCAGCAGCCCGGACGGCGAGTCCCAGGCCGCGGCCACGTCCGGGTAGCCGTTCGGCGGCCCCCAGAACAGCGGTGCCTGACCCGCGTCGCGGGCCATCCAGTACAGGCTCTCCAGGAACTTGGTGCCGCTGGTCGCGGGACCGTAGCCGAGCGTGCGCACGGTGGCCGCCAGGTCCTCGAGCGGCGTCCGGGTCTTGGCACCCCTTGAGGCCGCGAACTCCGCTGACGTGAACAGGGCCCGCAGCACCGGAGCGATCGCTGTCTTGTTGTCCAGGTAGACCTTGACCAGTGCGGTGATCAGGGCGGGTGGCGGCTCGTCGGCGACGAACCGGACGCAGAGCTTGGTGACGATCCGGCGAGCCGTTACCGGGTGCAGCGCCAGGTAGTCGAGCAGCGCCAGGGACGCGGCCTCGCCCCCGGTGGTGCTGGCGTTGGCGTGCTGGAAGGAGAGCACGCGTACGGCGCCGACGGCGTGGAGGTTTCCGTCGTACCGATATCCGCCTGTGGTGTTGTCCACGGTCAGTCCGGTGAGCAGCCGGGCGGCGTTGGTCACGTCCGCCTCGGTGTAAGCCAGCCCGACAGTGTGCAGCTCGAGCAGCTCACGCCCGTAGTTCTCGTTCGGCGCGGCCTTGGAGGAGAAGCGGTTGTCCAGGTAGGTGAGCATCGCCGGGTGCCGCGCCGACGCCTTGAGCAGGTCGGAGAACTTGCCGAGGGCGTACTTGCGAATCACTGTGGTGTCGTAGTCGATGCGGCTGTCCCAGACGTCGCCCGACGGGCAGGTGACGTTGAGGTGGTTGCCCCAGAAGTCGGCCATCACCTCGAACAGCTGCCGCTCGCTCCAGACGGCGCGGGCCACCGCGGCGAAGCCGAGCTGCCACATCGGGTCCCAGCTGTACTGCTTCAGCTTGCCGGTGGACACCTGCGAACGGATCTGGGCGGTGGTGAGCCGGCACAGCGGCAGCCGGTCGAGCAGGCCGTCGACGACCTTGTCCGCAACGGCGGACGGGTTCAGCTGGCGGTCGAGCCAGGCCGAGGCGCCCAGCTTGCGGATCTCGGCGATCGACGCCGGGCTCGGGCCGAAGGTGGCCCGGCGCAGCAGGTGCAGCAGCGGGTCCGCGGGCAGGAACGAGGCCGGGTTCGCCGAGACGGGGGTGGAGGGGGCCGCGGCGGCGGGCGAGCCGGTGGTCATGACGGCCGCCGCACCGGCGGCCGCCACCCCACCGGCGACGGCACGCCGCGTCAACGTCTGGTCGAGTGCACTCACGGCGGGATCGGTCGGAGGTTTTCCCGGTGATCTCTGGGTTCCCTGCGGCGCGCTACCCAACTGCTCCCTGGATACTGGCCCGATGGCACAGCGCAGGACGGCACGGCGGCGGGTGGAGACGGTCGCCTCGGGCACTGCCGAGCTGGTTCCCGACCCCGATCGGGACACCGCCTGGACGCTGATGCTCGACGGGGCGCCGCAGTCGCACGTCGACCTCGCCGATCCGGGCTACCTCCAGTTCGAGTACGTGCGCCGGATGGCGGCGACGCTCGACCTGGCAGCGCCGGCCGGGCGGCCGCTGCGCGCCCTCCACCTGGGCGGCGGTGCGCTGACGCTGCCGCGCTATCTCGCGACCACCCGGCCGGGCTCACCGCAGCGGGTGGTCGAGATCGACGGGCCGCTCGTCGAGCTGGTGCGGGAGGCACTCCCGCTGCCGGCGAACGCCAACATCCGGGTACGCGTGGCCGACGCCCGTGCCGCCGTCGAGGGAATGCGGGACTCCGGGTACGACGTGGTGATCCTGGACGTCTTCGCCGGCGCCCGCACCCCGGCTCACCTGGCCTCGGCCGAATTCATGCATGAGGTGGCCCGGGTCCTGGACCCCGGCGGATGGCTGATCGCCAACGTGGCCGACGGGCCGCCCCTGAAGTACGCGCGCAGCCAGGTCGCCACCATCCGCGCCGCGCTGCCGGAGGCCTGCCTGATCGCCGACGCCGGGGTGCTGCGAGGGCGCCGCTTCGGAAACCTCGTCGTGGTCGCCGGTCGCACCCCGCCGCCCGTCACGGAACTGACCCGCCGGGCGGCCGGCGACTGGTTCCCGGGCCGGGTGGAGACCGACCTGGACCGCTTCACCGGTGGGACCCCGCCGATGCCGGACGCCACAGCGGTCGCCTCCCCGCCGCCACCCGAAGGTCTCTTCAGTAACCGTAAGTAACGACGGGATCGGCCGATGGTGCAGCCAGGGTTACCGCCGAATGTCGATTTCCAAAGTTAGAGTGTGATTCGCGACAGGTGACTGGCGACGCCGTCCGCGCCGGGCTGTAATCGTTGCGGCCGCGTTGACGAATCGTGGCGACCACGGGGGAAGGCAACCATGTTCCACCAGCACTTCCTATCCGCATCGAGCACCGATCTCGGACCGCTCGACGACGGCGAGCGAGTGCTCTGGCAAGGCCACTGCGCCGTCGCCGAGTACGGGTTCGACGAAGCGTCCTCGCTGCCGCGCTGGACGCTGCCGGAGGCGACCGGCGTTCTCGTCACGGACCGCAGGATTCGCTATACGTATGCCGACGCAACAACCCAGAGTAGTGGCGAGATGTTCTGGCTCTGGCCGCAGCACCTGCGCGTGCAGCCGGGCAACCGCGAAACCGGGCGCAACGCGACGGTCACCCAGATCCAGTTGGTCTGCAACGGCCCGGACGGCAGCTTCCCGGCACTGGTCTTCGCCGGTGGCGACCTGGGCACGGTGGCCGACGCGGATCGCCTCGCCAACGTGATGCGGCAGGCCATCGCCCGGTTCCGGGTGGAGTATGCCGACGAGATCGGGGTGCCGGCTCCGCAGGCGCGCATGCTGTCCCGGCTGGCGATCGGGCCGGAGTTCAACAACTACCAGGGCGGCCAGGGTCAGACGGTGACGATGCTCGGTGCCGTGCCGGTGCCGGCTCCCGAGGTCCCGGAGCCGCAGCCGGCGTATGCCGAGGTGGCCACCAGCGAGCAGCCGGCCTACCAGCAGCCGACGTACGAGCAACCGGCTTACCAGCAGCCCGTCCATGAACAGCCGGCCTACGAGCAGCCCGCCTACGAGCAGCCCGCCTACGAACAACCGGCATATCGGCAGCCCGCGTACGAACAGCCCGCCTACGACCAACCCGCGTATCAGCAGCCCGCGTATCAGCAGCCGATGTACGCGGAGCCGGTCTACGCCGAGCCGGTGTCGGCCATGCCCACGTCGGGAAGCCAGGATTACGCGCTCCGCCCCGGGCTGGACGACGACGCCATCCGCGCCGAACAGGCCGTCCGCGCCGAACAGGACTCCCGGTACGCGCAACCCGACCTGGCCTCCCGCGCGGCCAGCCTGGCGGCCCGGGTGGCGAGCCTCGTCTCGGGCAACCCGGACGAGAACGACCAGGGCCGGACCACCAACCTCTCCGCCTACCTGTCACCGCGACCGGACGCCGACCCCGGCCGCCAGCACTGACCGGCAGCGCGGCTGATCAGTGAGCCTTTTTCAACGCGGCGAGGGCCTCGGTCGCTGGTGCCGGACAACGGTCCGGCAGCCTCAGGCCCGATGCCAGGTTGAAAATTGCTCAGTGGGTCGCCGGCCCGGTCGCCGACGGCGAGAAACAACGCCCGTCGGCGACCCGTTCGTCGTGCACCCGGTGCGCCCGCCGCAGCAGCTCCAGCAGTTCGGACTCCTGACGGCGGATCCGGGCCCGGTACCGCTCCGGCAGGTTCTTGAGGTTCTCCTCCTCGATCAGCAGCCGGTGGTAGATCTCGTCGCAGTACGCCGGGTCGGTCTCGACGTCGAGGAACTCGTTCGCGTGCCGCCGCGCGGCGGAGACCGCCGTCCGCGAGCGGCCCTTCGGGCTGAGCAGCGACGCCGCCACCGTGACCACCAGCACCCCGATGATGATGGCCAGCGAGAGCACGGTCGGGATCTCGGTCACGTGGATCGACTCGCCGTCGTTGATGAACGGCACGTTGTTCTCGTGCAGAGCGTGCAGGATCAGCTTCACGCCGATCAGCGCGAGGATCGCGGCCAGCCCGTAGGACAGGTAGACCAGGCGGTCCAGCAGGCCGTCGATCAGGAAGTAGAGCTGCCGGAGCCCGAGCAGCGAGAACGCCGTCGCAGTGAAGACCAGGTACACGTTCTGGGTCAGCCCGAAGATCGCCGGGATCGAGTCCAGCGCGAACAGGATGTCGGTGCCGCCGATCGCCACCATCACCAGGAGCATCGGGGTCAGGACCCGGCGACCGTCCTGATAGGTGAACAGCTTGTCCCCGTCGTAGGTGTCCGAGGTGCGCAGGAACCGCCGGGCCAGCTTGATGATGAAGTTGTCCGGCGCCGCGCTCTCGTCCTCACCCTTGTCCTTCAGCAGGTTGCCCGCGGTGATCAGCAGGATCAGCCCGAAGATGTAGAAGATCCAGGCGAACGAGTTGATCAGAGCGGCGCCGACCACGATGAACCCGGTCCGTGCCAGCAGCGACACCACGATGCCGAAGAGCAGCACCTTCTGCTGGTCCGCGCGCGGCACCTTGAAGCTGCCCAGCAGCAGCAGGAAGACGAAGAGGTTGTCGACCGAGAGCGCCTCCTCGGTCACATACCCGGCGAAATACTCGGCGCCCATGGTGGAGCCGCCGAACACCCAGACGCCCACTCCGAACAGGATCGCGATCGAGACGTAGATCGACGTCCAGAGAGCCGCCTCGCGCAGGGTCGGTATGTGTGCCCGCCGCACGTGGAAGAAGAAGTCGAAAAGCAGGAGTCCGACGATGAACGTGATGGTCAGGACCCACACCAAGCCGGAAACCTGCTGCATGCGTACATCTTAGGGGTGATCGGCGTCCGTCACTGCGGAGCGCAACTGTGACGCTGTGAGGAACAGCGCACCCGCCAGGTTCGCACCCCGCAGATCGGCGCCGCGGAGGTCCGCCCCGGTGAAATCGGCCCGCCGCAGGTCCGCGCCGCGCAGGTCGGCACCGATCAGCACCGCGCCCCGGAAGCTGGCACCGCGCAGGTCTGCCCCGCGCAGGCGGCCGCCGATCAGCTGGGCCCCGCTGTGGTCCGGCCGGCGGCCACCGGCACCGGAGCGGGCCATCTCGCTCGCGCGCCGCAGGAGCGGGTTCACCTTCCCGCGGTACGCGTTCACGTCGAGCTTCCGCAGCTCCTCCGGGCTACCGCCGGCCAGCGCGTCGGTCTCGTCCAGGGCCGCGCTCAGCTTCGGGTGCAGCCGCCGCGCCTCGTCGAGCCGGAGCGCCTCGGTCAGGAACCACATCAGCTCGTGCAGCTGCCGCATCACCGGCAGGGCGGCGAACATGTCACCGGCCAGTTCGGGGGCCGACCGCCAGTCCCGCCCGCCGAAGGTCTCCTGGGTGATCCGCTGGCCGGCGCCGAAGCAGTCGAAGACCACGCATCCGGGGAACCCGCGCTGCGGCAGCACGTCATGGATGTCACACCGGAAATCGTCGTTCAAATTCCGGCAGGGACGCCCGGCGGGCTTGTTCACGGCGAAATCGGAGGACTTGGCGAAAGCCGGGGCGACACAACAGAGCGCGGCACAGCGGGTGCAATCGGCGGCCAGGCGGGTCATTTCTTCCTTTTTCTATTCTCCCGATGCCCACGTCGCGTGGGTATGGTCAATTACGGGACGGCTGACCGAAATCATAGATATCGTCGGGCGGCGGCCTGTCAGTCACCTTACCCACTCGTCCGGGCGGCCAGTTTGACCTGCGGTTTCGACCACTTCTCCGCTGGCCGGGCCACGGAACCGCACCGGCGGGTAAGGTGCCGATCTTGTGAGCGACGACCGCGATAGCAATTTCCGGCAGCGTCTTCGTTCAATTCTGGAGCGGGCACCGTCAGGGTCGCCCCATGACGGAGGACCACTAATGCAGAGACGACCGAAAACCATTTTCGGCGTAAGTACCGCCTTCGGTGTGCTGGTTGCCGGCACGAGCCTTTTCGCGGCGGCGCCCGCGTTCGCGGCGGGCGAGCCGACGCTGAACACCCCGGAGGTCCGGGTCGGCTGGGGCAACATCACGCTCAGCGGCACCGCCACTCCGGGTTCCACGGTTTATCTGCGTGAGCGGGCGTACATCTTCGGTAAGGACGTGACCGAGGCGTCCGGCCTCGAACGGGCCGTGTCGTGGGACTACCCGGCCAGCGACGTGGCGGCGCAGGGCACCGGCCGCTGGGAGATCGTCCGCACGATGGACTCGGGCTTCGTCTTCGCCGTCGAGGCCGACGGCAAGTTCTCGCCGATCGTGGACGCGCCCCTGCGGGTGGGCGCCACGCTGTCGGCGACCTCGGGCAGCGCCGGCACCGTCAACTTCACGGTGCGCGCCTCGCCCGACCAGCCCGGCATTCCGGTGAGCATCCAGCGGTACACCAGCGGTGGCTGGGTCGAGGTCGCGAACGGCGTCACCGACGAGACCTCCGGTGGCGACGAGGCGTCCGAGGTCGTCACCTCGGCCTCCGGCCAGCCGGCGGGCCAGCACAGCTACCGCGCCTACCTGTCGGAGGCCGCGAACCCCGCCTACGCCTCGGCGGCCAACCTGCTGCTCAGCAACTACACGGCACAGAGCCGCATTGCTGTGGCCGGGTCCGGCGGTACCGACGGACCGGTTCCGGGAGCGAACCCGACGAACCCGACACCGACGCCGACCACCACCCGGACGAGCTCGCCGACACCGGCTCCCACGAGCACCCGGCCGACCACGCCGACGACCAAGCCGACAACGCCGAAGCCCACCACGCCGGCCCCGACGAACCCGCCGGCACCGTCGGCCGGCTCGGTCCAGTTCACCCGGATCCAGTACAACGCTCCGGGCTCGGACACCAACCGCAACAGCAGCATCGTGGGCGAGTACTTCAAGCTCACCAACAAGACCAAGAAGACGATCAACGTCAAGGGCTGGACGGTACGGGACAGGGCCGGCAACCTCTACCGGTTCACCAGCAACCACTACCTGGGCGCGGGCAAGAGCGTGATCGTCCGTACGGGTAAGGGCAACAACACGGCCGCCACCCGCTACTGGGGCAAGACGAAGCACGTGTGGAACAACGGTGGCGACGCCGCGACCCTGCGCACCGGCGCCAACAAGACGATCGACAGCTGCAAGTGGAGCAAGGCGGGTAAGGGTTACACCACCTGCTGATCGTCCTCGTACAGCTCTCCGGGAGTCGCTCCCGGAGAGCTGTCGCGTATGCGGCGCACGTCGGCGGTGACCCGCTCGTGCACGTGCTGGACGAAGATCCGCAGGTCCGCGCAGTACACCGAGGGCGCCCGGAAGCCGACACCACGCCGGTACCGGTGGGCGTAGTGGCCGCCTCCGCAGAACGCGACAGCCGGACAGCTCAGGCATTCGGCGGAGAGCGCCGCGCGCCCGATCTGCCGGGCCACCACACCCGGGTCGTCGAGGGCCGCGTCCAGGTCGTCGCCGAAGACGTCGAGTCCGGTCGCGCAGGCGCCCGGATAGGTGCTCTTCAGCGCGTCCACCTGCTCGATCGCGCCGTCCGACTCGACGACCACCACACCTGACGGGCTGAGCCCCAGCTGCTCACCACGGCTGGCCCCGCCCAGCACGAGGCTGATCGCGTCGTCGAACAGGCGGATCCGAGGTGGCGCGGTCTCGGCGTACCACTCGTCGAAGACCGCGATGAGCCACGCCGCGTAGGCGTTGGCGTGGGCATTGGCGTTGGCATTGAGGTCGGCGTTTGCGTTTGCGTTACCCAGGCCACCGGGCCGCCAGGGCGGCACCTCCCAGTTCGCGTGCGGCAGCAGCAGGTCGATCATCGGCGGCTCGAACCGGGCCAACTGCCGGTAACAGCTGATCGGATCGGTGCCGGCCGAAATCGTGCAGAGCAACCCGGCGTACGACCGGACGTTCTCCCTCTTCCGCAGGATCGCCAGCCCGCGCTCCACCGCCGCGAAGCTGCCCCGCCCATCAGGCAACCGCCGGTGCCGATCGTGCTCCACCGCCACACCGTCGACGCTGACACCCACCTTGATGTCACATTCGACGAGCATCGACACGGTCGCTTCATCAAGCAGCACCCCGTTGGTCTGCATGCCGATCTCCACGGCGCACCCCGCCGGAAACGCCGCTCTGGCCCGGCCGGCAAGCTCCGCCAGCCGCTCCCGCCCATAAAGCAGCGGCTCCCCACCGTGCAGTACCACACGGACCCGCTTCAGCCCGTGCCGCCGCGCATGCTCCGCGAACCGCCCCAGCGCCGCATCCCGTACCGCGTCGGACATGACCCGCGGCCGGTCCCGCCAACTCTGATCAGCGTGCTCGTAGACATAGCAGTAGTCACAGGCCAGATTGCACCGCTGATGCACCTTCAACACCATTTCGCGGAACGGCACCCCGAGCCGCCCAGCCCGGCGCAACCCGGCAACGTCCAGCTCCCCATAGGGCCATGGAGCCGCCCGAACCTGCGCCCTCCTGACCCGGGCAACCTCCGCCGGGCTCACGCCCCGCCCCCGCCCTCCACCATGCCCCGCACGCCCTCTCCGCCGCGCCGGGCCTGGCCACATCGCCACCCGAGCCGCATCCCCGCTCAAGCTAGTTTCCCCACGCTCACCCGCAACCCACCCCCTCTGTGTCCTCCTACACACCCCACCCCCACCCCAGCCCCCACAGACCGGGCAAACCGGCACCCCAAGCGCACAAAAAAGAGGCCCCCCGCTCGCATTTCTGCGAACAGAGGACCTCTCCAACTCACTCGTAGCGGGGACAGGATTTGAACCTGCGACCTCTGGGTTATGAGCCCAGCGAGCTACCGAGCTGCTCCACCCCGCGTCGGTAGTTAAAGCTTAGCCCCTCCCCAACCCACACACCAACCCGCCCCCCACCCCACCCCCCGCAACCGTCTGACCAGCACCGAAGCACAACAATCAAGAGAATCACCGCCGACAGACAGCCCACGGCCGGTAACTACGGACCGAGCATCACCCGTACCCAAAAACGCCTTTGACCGGCTCGAAGCGCAACCAAAGCGCCGAACGCCACCACCGCACCGCGGCTAGAAGCGCAACCAAAGCGCCGAGCGCAACCACCGCACCGCGGGGTGTCCGGGGGCTCGGCCCCCGGAGCAGACATGCGAAGAGGCCCCCGGTCCGCGCGTTCCGCGAACAGAGGGCCCCTAGGACTCGTAGCGGGGACAGGATTTGAACCTGCGACCTCTGGGTTATGAGCCCAGCGAGCTACCGAGCTGCTCCACCCCGCGTCGGCTTGTTAAGACTAGCGCACGGGTTCCGGGACCCGCAAAACGGGTCCCGGAACCGTCGCGTCTCAGCCTCCCGGGCTGGCTGCCGGGCTCACCGATGCTGCTGGAGCGCTCGGCTGGGTGGTGCCGGGTGCGTTCTGGGCGTTCTGGAAGCGCGTCATGGCTTCGTCGAGCGCTTTGAGCGCCTCGCCCTGCTTGGCGAAGTCACCGGCCTGCTGAGCGGCCCTGAGGTCTTCGATGGCCTTGTCGACGTCGGCGGCCGCCTGTGCCAGGGTGCCGGGCAGGGTGCTCGGCGGTGCGGTCGCCGGCGGCGTGGCGCCGGTGTTCCCCGGGGTTGTCGGTGTGGTGCCCGGGGTTCCGGTGTTGCCCGGGTTGGGCGTGCCGCCTGTCTTGCCGAGCTCGGCGAGTGCTTTGAGGCCTTCGGTGAGGTTTTCCTCGAGCACCACGTAGGTGCCGCCGTCGCCGTAGGACATCAGCACCTGTTGCAGCAGTGGTGCGGCGCCGGCCTGGCTGCTCTTCACGTAGACGGGTTCCACGTAGAGGATGTCGTCCTTGAGCGGCAGCGAGATGAGGTTGCCGTAGAGGACGGAGGCTTGGCCGCCTCGGGTGAGCAGTGCCAGCTGCTGCGAGATGTTGTAGTTGTTGACCATCCGTTGATGGACCTGGACGGGGCCGGGTACCACCGTGTCGTCGGGTAGTTCCAGCACTTCGAGCTTGGGCTGGCTGTCCACGTACGAGGCGGAGATCAGCGCGGACATGTTCTCGCGGTTGGCCGGTGTCACGCCCGAGGTGAGCTGGAAGCGGTTCTCCTGCTGTTCGGGCAGCTTGACGTTCAGGTAGAACGGCGGCTGCTTGACACCGTTCTGCGGTGCGTCCGGAGCGTTGGGCACCTGCCAGAAGTCGTCGCCGGAGAAGAACGTCCGCGGGTCGGTGACGTGGAACTTGGTCAGCAGGTTGCGCTGGACCTTGAACAGGTCGGCCGGGTAGCGGAAGTGCGCCGCGAGCTCGGCGGGAATCTCGTCCTTGGGCACCACGAGGTCGCCGCCGAACGCCTTGTTCCACGCCTTGAGGACCGGGTCCTTCTCGTCGAACTCGTAGAGCTTGACCGTGCCGTCGTAGGCGTCGACGGTCGCCTTCACCGAGTTGCGCATGTAGTTGACGTCGTCGCGGGCCAGCGCGAACGAGCCCTGCCCGGTCAGTTCGTCCCTGGTCTCGGTGGCCAGGTTGATCTTCTGGGAGTACGGGTACGTCTGCGCGGTCGTGTAACCGTCGAGGATCCAGGTGATCCGCCCGTTGACGACGGCCGGGTACGGGTCGCCGTCGATGGTGAGGAACGGCGCCACCGTCTCCACCCGCTCGCGCGGGGTGCGGTTGTACATCAGCCGCGACTCGTCGTTGACGGCGTCGGAGAGCAGGAAGTTGCTCTCGGTGTTGTGGATCGCGAAGACCAGCCGGCGGAAGAACGAGCCGATCGGTACGCCACCCTCGCCCTCGTACGTGTACAGCACGGAGGCATCGGTGTTCTGCTCCTGCGGCCGGTCGAACTCGACGTTCTTCTCCGGGTCGCTCTGGCCGACGATCGCGTACTCCGAGGACTGCTCGCCGAAGTAGATCCGCGGCTGCTCGGCCTTGATCATGTCGTTGGACGCGGTGCAGTTGTTGCCCGCCCGTGCCTCGGCGCCGAGGAAGCCGGAGACGAAGTACGGCAGGCCGGTGCCGCACACCTGGTTGGCCGGCGCCGCCACCAGGCCGTAGCCGTGGGTGTAGACGGTGTGCCGGTTGAGCCAGTTGCGCTGCTGGGCGGTGAGTTTCTCGTCGGCGATCTCACGGGCGCCGACCACGTAGTCCTGGGTCTTGCCGTCGATCGTGTACCTGTCGACGTCGAGCTTCTCACCGAAGTCGTAGAAGCCACGGGACTGCTGGGACTGCGTGAACGCCTGGGAGACCAGTTGCGGGTCGATCAGCCGTACGTTCTGCGCGCTGGTGTCGCCGGCCAGGCCCGCCGGTGGTCTGCCACTGCTCGCCTGATATTGGCTGACCTCGGTATTGGCCAGCCCGAACGCGTCCCGGGTGGCCTCGATGGACCGCGCGATGTAGTCCTGTTCCTTGTCGAACAGGCTCGGCTTGACCTGGAAGTTCTGGACGGCCAGCGGGTAGATGCCGCCGATCGCCACCGCGGAGACGGCCAGCAGCGCCACCGAGATCCCCGGCCAGACCAGGTTGCGGATGACCGCGTTGGAGAAGACCACGATCGCGATCGCCACCACCACGGAGATGTAGGCGAGGATCTCCTTGGCCGGCAGCAGAGCGTTCACGTCGGTGTAGCCGGCGCCGTACAGGCCCGGGGAGACGTGCTGCTCGAGCAGCAGGGCACGGCGATCCAGCACGTACGCCACGGCCTTGAGCAGCACGAAGACCGCGACCAGCGAGGTCAGGTGCGCCCGGGCGGCGGTGGTCATCCGGTCGCCGACGCCCTGCAGGCGCACACCGCCGAAGATGTAGTGCACGGCGAGCGAGCCGAGCACCGACAGCACCACAGCGGTGAAGCCGACGCCGAGCAGGTAGCGCCAGAGCGGGAACTCGAAGATGTAGAACGAGACATCCACGTTGAACTCTGGGTCCGGGACGCCGAAGCTTCCGCCGTTGCGGAAGAGCATCCAGTCGCTCCAGCGGTTCTGCGCGGAGAGCCCGGCGAAGAATCCGATGATGAGGCTGACCACGGCGATCCACGTCCCCAGGCGGGGGGCGAGGATCATCCGGTAGCGCTCCAGGGTGGCCTGTTCCGCCGAGTGCGGGCGCAGCAGCGGCCGCATCCGGTAGGCCAGGTAAAGGTTGCCCGCCACGACGAGCGTCATCAGCGCACCGATGACCAGGAACAGCGTCAGCTTGGTGAGCAGAACTCCGGTGAAGACATTGGTGAATTCGACCTCGGAGAACCACAGATAGTCGGTGTAGGCGTCGATGCCCCAACCGAGCAGGGTGAAAAGAAGGAATACCCCGACCAGGACGCCGACCGTGACGCGACCGCGCCGGCTCATCCTCGGTAGAGGAGTGTTACGCATAACCAACGTTGGCTCCACACTTCGTCTGGCCGGTGAGTCACCTTACGATGTCGCATCCGACTTCTGTACGCGGCCGAACTGTCTCGTTACGACCGGCACGGATCACGCCGCCGTGCAGGGTTTCGGGTCCCTGTCGGCGGTGAATGTGGCGAGCGCGGTGAGTGCGTCGTCCACGGTGGCCACCTCGGCCATCGTGAGTCCGGGCACCGCGTTTCGCAGCGCTTCCGCGCAGTTGTCCTTGGGAACCAGGAACAGCTCGGCACCGGCTTCCTTGGCACCCACCAGTTTCTGCGGGATGCCGCCGATCGCGCCCACGTTACCGTCGTCGTCGATGGTGCCGGTGCCTGCGATCACCTTGCCGCCGGTCAAATCCTCCGGCTTGAGTTTGTCGATGATGCCGAGCGTGAACATCAAACCGGCGCTGGGTCCGCCGATCTTGTCGAGGTCGATCTCGATGTCGAACGGGTTGGGCTGTTTGGTAGCGATCTCGATACCGATCCGGGGCGTCTCGTCGTCCCCGGAGGCTTTGCTGGCGACCTGCACCGATCCGGGCTTGCCGCCGCGGTCGTAGCCGACGATCAGCGTGCTTCCGGCGGGCCGCGCGCGGATCAGGTCGGTGACCTGGGCCGGCCGGGTGATCTGAGTGCCGTCGATGCTGGTGATCACGTCGTCGGCCTGGAGCTGCCCGTCGGCCGCGCCGTCCTTGGTGACCTTGCGCACGTAGGTGAGGACCGGGTAGCCCAGCTCCCGCAGGGCGACGGTCTCGGCGCTGGTCTGCGACTGCTTCCACTCCTGCGCGTTCTGCTCCTGGACCTGTTTCTCGCTCTGGTCCGGCGGGTAGATCAGCTCGCGCGGGACGACCGCGTCCTCCCCGCTCAGCCAGCCGCGGATGGCCCACACCAGCTCGACCTGCGACTGCACGTTGACCGTGGTGAGACGGAGCTGGCCCTGAGACGTCGAGGTGGTGCCCTTCTTGACCTGGATAACCTCGGTGCCGTTGTCCGAACCGAGGGTGTTGACCGTCGGCCCGGGCTTGAGCACCACGTAGGGCAGGGGTGCGACCATGACACCCGCTGCCAGCAGAGCGGTGATCAGGGCGCCGAGGATGACCGTGACACCGCGACGTCTCATGCGCGTGAGCGTACCCACCCAGTCTGAGTTCTCTCTGAGCTGATACCTCCCTCAGTCCGCGACGAGCATTTCGCGCGTACGGTTGGGGACGTGCCTGATATCCCGTTCGGCTTCTCCCTGCCGGGCGCTCAGCCGCCCGATCCCTCCGACCCGCAGCAGATGCAGCAGTTCATGGCGCAGCTGCAGCAGATGTTCGCCGCACCCGGCAGTGGCCCGGTCAACTGGGACCTGGCCCGGCAGGTTGCTGCCAGCCAGCTCTCCGCGACCGGCGACCCGGCGGTGAACATGCTGGAACGCCACCAGGTCGAGGAGGCTCTGCGGCTCGCCGACCTCTGGCTCGACCCGGTGACCGCTCTCCCGAGCGGCATAAACAAGGCCGTGGCGTGGAACCGCAACGAGTGGATCTACAACACGCTCGACGTCTGGAAGAAGCTGTGCGAGCCGATCGCCGGCCGCATGGTGGGCGCCATGGGCGACCTGGTGCCCGAGGAGGCCCGCGCCCAGCTCGGCCCGATGCAGTCGATGGTCGCCACGCTCGGTGGCGCGCTCTTCGGCGGTCAGCTCGGCCAGGCCTTCGGGCAGCTCGCCGCCGAGGTGCTCTCCGCGGGCGACATCGGGCTTCCGCTGGGACCGGCGGGCACGGCTGCGCTCGTCCCGGCCAACATCAAGGCGTACGGGTCGGGGCTCGAACTTCCCGAGGACCAGGTCCGCCTCTACGTGGCGCTGCGCGAAGCCGCACACCAGCGGCTGTTCGGGCACGTCCCGTGGCTGCGGGCACACGTGCTGAGCGCCGTCGAGACCTATGCGAACGGCATCACGGTCAACCGTGAGGCGATCGAGGAGGCGATGAGCCGGGTCGACCCGAGCGATCCCGAGTCGATGCAGGCGATGGCGCTCGAGGGCATCTTCACGCCCGAGGACACCCCACAGCAGAAAGCCAGCCTGGCCCGCCTCGAGACTGCGCTCGCCCTCATCGAGGGCTGGGTCGGTCACGTCGTGGACGAGGCGGCCGGCGACCGGTTGCCGTCGGTGTCCGCACTCGGTGAGGCGTTCCGGCGCCGCCGGGCCGCGGGCGGGCCCGCGGAGCAGACGTTCGCCGCCCTGGTCGGCCTGGAACTGCGGCCGCGCCGGTTGCGTGAGGCCGGAGCGCTGTGGGTGGCCGTCACCGAGCAGCGCGGCATCGCCGGGCGCGACGGTCTCTGGGACCACCCGGACCTGCTGCCCACCGACGACGACTTCGCCGAGCCGGAGGCGTTCGCCCGGAACCGTTCGGACTGGGACATCAGCGAGCTCGACGGGCTCGAGGAGGGCCCGAAAGAGGACTGACGGCTTTTGCTCCTGGGGCGCGTTTCACTCTTGAGACGCGCCCTCAGCCGGTCCTCAGCCGCCCAGCAGGGCTCGGGTGTTCTCCCAGCCCTCCAGGGCGACGTCCAGCGTCGCCAGGTCGGCCGGCCCGCGCAGACGGCGCCACTGCGGTGTCGAGGTGACGTCGCCCGGCGCGGGTGCCGTCCGGCGCAGCAGCTGGGCGGATCCGCTGTCCAGGTCGTGGTCGGCGAGCCAGCCGGGTGCGGGCAGGCTGGTGGCAACGCCGAAAAGGCCGCCACCGGGCCCGCTGGGCGCCACCGCGACCGCTTTGCTCTCCAGGGGCCGGAGAAGCTTGCCCAGGGTCATACCGGGCACATCAGGCGCGTCCGCGGCGATCACCGCGGCCTGGTCGAACCCGTCCGCCGCGGCGGCCGTCAGCACCGGCAGCACGGTCGGCTCGGGAATCTCGTAGATCCGGGTCCCCGGCCAGGCGATCTCCTCGGCCAGATCGCGGTCGGCCGGCACGGCGGCGATCGCCGCTTCGGCCTGTGCCAGGCGGGCGAGCAGATCCACCACGTCCTCGGCCATGGCGGCCCGCCAGGCCCGCGGGTCCACGCCGGGGGGACTCCACGGAACCGGCACCAGCAACACCACAACGACCCGCCGAGTCACGGTGCCGAGCCTACTGGGCTTACTGGCCGGCGCTTACCGGGTCCGCGCTTGCTCGTCCGCGCTCACCGCGGTCCGCGCTCAACGGTCCGCGCTCACCGCGGTCCGCGCTCAACGGTCCGCGCTCAACGGTCCGCGCTCACCGCGGTCCGCGCTCAACGATCCGCGCTCACCGCGGTCCGCGCTCAACGGTCCGCGCTTACTGGTCCGCCATCATCGGGCTTCCGGCGGCGGAGACGCCCTCCAGGTAGCCCCGGGCGCGCTCGGCCTTGGGGAACCGGTTCACCAGGTCCCAGAAGCGGGCGTTGTGACTCGGCACGATCAGATGGGCCAGCTCGTGCAGCAGCACGTAGTCGATGACCCAGTCGGGCATCTCCTGGATCCGGTGCGAGATCCGGATGGTGCCGTCGTCGGGTGTGCAGGAGCCCCAGCGGCCGTTCTGGTTGGTCACCCAGCGGACGCTCGCCGGAGCCACCCGCTCGGCGTGATCGGCCAGGTAGCGCGCTGTCAGACGTCTGGCGCGGGTGAGCAACTCGGCGTCGGTGCATCGGAGCCGCTCCTCGCGGGCGGCGAGCCGGGCGAGCATCCGCTCGACCCACTCGGTCTCCTCGGCGCGCGAGAACCGGTCGGGGATGAGCACGACCACGCGCTCCCCGTCGCGATACGCGGACACCGTCCGTCGCCGGCGCTGGCTGCGCCGCACTTCCACGACAGGCTTGCGCACGCGGGCCATTACCGGCTCGCGCGGCCCAGATTCGGGTTCACGTTGAGACGCTAATCCGCCGGACCCTGGTCCCCGCAAGAGTACGGCCAATGAGAGTCACCGAAAATGTGCACTTCGGCCGCATATACCCGAAAAAAATTTCCTCAGCGGCAACATCGGAGACATCCGTCAACCTAGACCATCGTCGACTCAGGCGACCACCGGCCTCCGTGTCTGTTTTATGCCTTTCTGAAGGTATTCGTCGGCGTGTCCCGGCAAAATGGATGAAAAGGGTAGTTCGTACCGGCACACTCACGACGTCGGCGACACCGCCGGCGCTGCTTTGACATGGAACCGGGCTGACCTGGGTAAGTGACCGCCCCGGACGGGTGGCCACATCCGCGTGGCCGCGAGCGGTCCAACGCCGCGGACAGGTATTCGCGCCCGCCGCCGCCGAAAGGCAACGGGCCCGAGCGGCCGATTGACACGACGAGGAGGAACCGTGGCCGACACCACATACAACGGCTACTGCGTCAAGTGCAAGGAGAAGCGTGACTTCCAGGGCGACGTGGCAGTCTCGAAGACCGGCATGAACATGGCCAAGGGCAAGTGCCCGGTCTGCGGGACGACGATGAACCGAATCCTGGGCAAGGCCAAGGCGTGAGTGCGCCTCCGGGGAGGCCGGTTCGCCGGTCTCCCCGGAACTTTTCCACCACCGCCGTAACCGTGTTCACCCAGACACGTTGAGTTAGTTGAGCCTCCGCCTCAGCCTGTGGATAACTCGCCTCAAGCTGTGGACAACACGGAGCCAGGGCCCCGAGGCCCTGTGGATAACCACACCGCTCCGCAGCGCCTCGGTGACACCCTGTCGATATGAACCGGACACCCTTACCCAGGCCCACCCTGATCCCCGGGTTGCCCCGCGTCTGGCGGGGCCCCGGCGAGCTGCAGATCGGCCTCGATCCGGCGCACGCCGTGCTCCTTCATCTCCCCGATCCCCGGACCGCCCAGGTGCTGGACCTGCTGGACGGCAACCGCCCGGAGCGGATCGTCCTGCTCCGCGCCGCGGAGCTCGGCATCCCGCCGGAGGAGGCACGCGCTCTTCTGGACCTCCTGCACTCCGCCGGCCTCGTGGTTCCCTCGACCGCGCTTCTTCCGTCCACGCTGCCCGCCGCCACCCGGCACCGGCTGGCGGGCGAGGCAGCCGCGCTGGCGCTGGACTCCGCCGCACGCCGGCAGCTCTCGGCCGACCGGCGGCCAGTCCCGTCACCGGCCCGCATCCTGCGCCGGCGTCGCGCCGCACGCGTGGTGGTCAGCGGCCGCGGCCGGCTCGGCGCCACCATCGCGGTGGCGCTGGCCGAGGCGGGTGTCGGTCACGTGCACCCCGACCTGGCTGGCATGGTCGGGCCGGACGAGCTCACCGGCGCGCCACTCGGGCCCGCGGATGTGGGGAGCCCGCGGCGGTCCGCGGTCACCAGCGCGATCCTGCGCATCGCACCCGGCACCGACGTCACGGGCGTGCGCCGCATGCCCGCCTCCCTGGTCGTCCAGCTGGCCCACGACGAGCCGACCGCCCTGATCGCCGCCGGGCACGCCGGCCGACGCCAGCCGCACCTCGTGGTGGCCATCCGGGACGGCGTCGCGGTGATCGGCCCGCTGGTGCCGGCCGACGGCGCACCGTGTCTGAGCTGCGTCGACCTGCACCGGCGCGAGAGGGACGCCGGCTGGCCGGGTGCGCTCACGCCGCCCAGCCCGGACGCGACCGAGCCCTGCGCCGTGGCCACCCTGCTCGCCGCCACCGCCTACGCGACGGCCGAGGCGCTCGCCTTCCTGGACGGCCGCACCCCGGAGACTCTCGGCGCCGCGGTGGAGATCTCCGCCCCCGGCCGGTTCCGGCGCAGAACGTGGCCGCCGCACGCGCATTGCGACTGCCATCGGGGCCGACGGGGCCGAACCTTCACAGGACCTTCACCGCATAAGCACCAAACCACCAGCTGACGGGCAGAGTAAGCACCCATCGTCGGTCACAATGATCTGGTGACGGACATACCGCGCCGAGCGGCTTCCCGGACCGCCAAGCTGGCCGCCCTGCCCCTCGGCTTCGCCGGGCGGACCGCCCTGGGCCTGGGCAAGCGTGCCGTCGGGATCGCCTCCGACGTCATTTCCGCGGACATCCAACAGCGCACCGCCGAGCAGTTGTTCAGCGTTCTGGGGCAGCTCAAGGGCGGTGCGATGAAATTCGGCCAGGCCCTGTCGGTCTTCGAGGCGGCGATGCCCGACGAGATGGCCGGGCCGTATAGGCAGGCGCTGACGAAGCTTCAGGAAGCGGCGCCACCGATGCCGGTGGCCAACGTGCACAAGGCACTCGCCGAGCAGCTCGGGCCGGACTGGCGGGACATGTTCGCCGAGTTCGACGACAGCCCGGCGGCCGCGGCGAGCATCGGCCAGGTGCACCGGGCGGTGTGGAAACTGCCCCCGGCCCGCCGCAACGCGAAACCGAAGACGCTGCGGGTCGCCGTGAAGGTGCAGTACCCGGGAGCCGGCGAAGCCCTGCTGGCCGACCTCAAACAGCTCTCCCGGCTGGCCGGCATGTTCAAGATCATTCAGCCCGGGATGGACGTTAAGCCGCTCCTCGCCGAGCTGCGGGAGCGGATCACCGAGGAACTCGACTACGAGATGGAGGCCGAGACCCAGCGAGCCTTCGCCGCGGCGTATCACGACGATCCGGAGATCTTCGTTCCCCGCGTCGTCGCCTCGGCGCCCCGGGTCCTGGTCACCGAGTGGGTCGACGGCGACCCGCTGGCCCGCGTGATCGCCGACGGCACGCCGGAGGAGCGCAACGAGGCCGGCCGGCTCATGGCGGTCCTGCACTTCTCCGCTCCCGGCCGGGCCGGGCTGCTGCACGCCGACCCGCACCCGGGCAACTTCCGGATCCTCCCCGACGGCCGCCTCGGAGTGATCGATTTCGGCGCGGTGGCCCGTCTTCCCGACGGTCACCCCGAGCCGATCGGCCGGCTGGTCCGCCTCGCCCTCGCCGGTGAGGCCGAGGCCGTGGTCGACGGACTGCGCGAGGAGAAGTTCATAAAGCCGGACGACGAGATCGACGCGGAGGCGGTTCTCGCGTTCCTGCTCCCGATGATCGAGCCGGTCGCGGTGGAGCGGTTCCGCTTCAGCCGGGCCTGGCTGAGGTCCGAGGCGACCCGGCTGGCGAGCCCGAAATCCCCCGCGTACCAGCTCAGCCGCAAGCTCAACCTGCCCCCGTCGTACCTGTTGATTCACCGGGTGACGCTGGGGTCGATCGGGGTGTTGTGCCAGCTGGAAGCCGAGGCGGCCTACCGGGAGATCCTCGAGAGGTGGCTGCCCGGTTTCGCACCGGTCCCGTGACCTCCCACGTTCCGGTGCCGGGGATCGGGTGATCCTTATCGGTCATTCCTCCGGCGGCATCGTCGCCTGGCGAACCGCCCTCGCCCACCCCGGCAGGGTCGCCGCGCTCATCCTCGAAGAGACGCCGCCGGTGCCGCACCGGATGGCGAATTCGTCACGGTGGGCGGCGGGCACGGCATCCACGCCGCGCATCCGGAGGCGTTCACGGCTGAGATCCGGGCTTTCCTGGAGCGAGTCCCGGCCGCCTGAAGAGCGAGTCCCGGCCGGACGAAGAGCGATATCCGGCCGGATCAAGAGCGATATCCGGCCGGGTGAGGAGCGATATCCGGCCGGGTGAGGAGCGATTACAGGCCCGTGAGGCCAAGGCTTTCCTGGCGCGCACAGCCCGGCTCACCAGCGCGTTGAGCTGCGAAAAGGGCCCATCCGCATCGGCGGATGGGCCCTTCTTCATTTCCCAGGTAGCGGGTTCAGGAATGCGTTTGATCAGACGCCGAGTTCGCGGGCGGCCCGGTGCCGGGCTTCCATGGCGATCTGACGGGCGGAACGGTAAGCCTCAGGTGCACGATCACTCTGAGGCCGACGCATTCGGGCCCTGGACAACGCCTCTTGGATGAGTCTCACCTTGTTCGCTCCATTCGTGGTCATTTCGGTACTCGGCTTTCGGGTCTCGGTTACGTGCGTGGGGAGGGTTGTCATCTCAGGCCGCCAGGCGGACGGAGTTGCGCGAGTCGAGACCGTTCGCGGCGAGCCGCTCCTCGACCTCGACGGCCAGCTCGGCGTCGCGGGCGACGTCGGCCTTACGCGGACGTCCACGGGGCCGCTTGCGCGGAACCACGGCGCCACGCTCGAAGATCTCTCCACCCCAGACACCCCAGGGCTCGCTCCGCTCGACCGCACCGGCGAGGCACTCGACGCGCAGCGGGCAGTCCCCGCAGAGCGACTTGGCCAGCTCCAGCTGGGCCGGGGAGTCGGAGAACCACAGGTCCGGGTCGAACTTCCGACAGGGCAGGTTTGCCTCGACCTCGACGCTCACGTCGATCGGGGCCAGCGCCAGACTCATAAAGCCCGGTCACCTCTCTCTTCTTCTCGATCTTCTGGATCGCAGTACGGGCTGTGCACCGACCTGTAAGTCGGCAAAAAGTTAGGCCGCGGATCCCGGTTATCGGGTTCCGCGGCCTCGAGGTGAGCCGGAGGTCTGTTTGTCAGACCGGCCTTCCTCGAGGCGGGACACCGCTGCCACCATCCGTGTAGCGCTTGGCGTTGCCCTTGAACCCAGTGGTCCCCTTGTTTCCATCGACGAGGTTGCCGTCGACGAGCACCAGAACCGATTTGCCCAGCTCGGACTGGACCTGGATCAGAACCTGGTGCACCCGCGGGGCCCACGGCCGCTCAACAGCCAGCGGTGCCACCGGAGCGGCGGTCGCGGGCAGCGAAACGGGCAGAGTGCACACAGCAGTCGGCAGCATCGACGGACGCATCAGTGTGTTCAGCTTCATCGTTGCCACCTCCTCCAATAAACGTGCACTCGTGGTGTTGATCTAAGCGAGTCCAACCCGCTCGCTAAGACGTGTTCTGAGGCTATGCCTGCCCTACAGGAGAGGGCAAACGAATTAACGGACTAACTTTCAAAGTTTTTCGGGGCAAGATCATCAGGGCTCGCGCCGGCCACCAGAGCGAAGACCGCCTCGCCGTACTGACCGAGTTTGCGGGGCCCGATCCCGGCGATCGCGACCAGCTGCGCGGGACCGGTCGGGCGGCGTTCCGCGACGGCCACCAGGGTGGCATCGGTGAACACCACGTATGCAGGAACTTTCAGCTCCGCGGCGGTGCTGGCACGCCAGGCCAGCAAACGCTCGTACAGGTCCTCGTCGAGGTCCGAGGGACAGGTGGGACAGCGCCCCAGTTTGCGGTCGGCACCGGCGAGCAGGGTGGCGCCGCAGATCCGGCAGGAGGACACCTGCGGGCGGCGCCGGTCGGGTTTCCGACTCCGATCAGCGGGGCCTCGCTCCGGGGAGCCGCCCGAGCGATCCAGCTGCGGCAGGAAACGGCAGGGGCGGCGGGGGCGGCCACCGGGGGCGCGCGATTGACCCAGCGACAGCCAGAGCACCTGCCGGGCGCGGGTCACACCGACGTAGAGGAGGCGGCGCTCCTCCTCGATCTGGTCGGGGGATTTCGCGTACGTCGTCGGCAGTGTCCCGTCGGCGAGCCCCACCAGGAAGACCGCGTCCCACTCGAGGCCCTTGGCCGAGTGCAACGAGGCAAGGGTGACGCCCGCGACCGTCGGCGCGTGCTGCTGCTCGGCGCGCCGGGCCAGCTCGTTGTTGAAGGCGGCGAGCGACACGTCCCGCTGGACCCGCCCGGCCTCCCCGATCGGCAGGATCTCAGGCGCGGCCGCAAATTCCTCGGCGAGGGTGACGAGCGCCGCGAGCGCCTCCCACTGCTCGCGTGCCGCACCGCCCGGCGGAGGCTGGTGCCGGTTCCAGCCGGTGGCGGAGAGCGCCTCGACGACGGCCTCGACCAGCGGGGTCTCGCCCGGGATCGACCGCACGGCGGCTCGCAGCGCGACCATCGCCTTGCGCACCTCGGCGCGCTCGAAGAACCGCTCGGCGCCCCGGACCAGGTAGGGCACCTCGGCCTCGGCGAGCGCCTCCTCGTACGCCTCGGACTGCGCGTTGGTGCGGAAGAGCACCGCGATCTCGCTCGCCGGCGTGCCGGTGGCGATCAGCTCCCGGCACCGCCGGGCGACCGCCGCCGCCTCGCCCGGCTCGTCCGGGAAGATCTTGAGTTCGGGCTCCGGACCGGAGTCACGCTGGCCGACCAGTTCCAGGCGCAGTTTCGCCTCGGTGCCGCGGGCCTGCCGGATGACCGCGTTGGCGAGCCCGACCACCTGCGGTGTCGACCGGTAGTCGCGGACCAGGCGGACCACCACCGCGTTGCGCCGCTGCCGCGGAAAATCGATCAGGTACGCCGACGTGGCCCCGGTGAACGAGTAAATCGTCTGGCTGGCGTCGCCGACCACGGTGAGGTCGTCGCGGCCGCCCAGCCAAGCCTCGAGGAGCCGCTGCTGCAGCGGGTTGACGTCCTGGTACTCGTCGACGACGAAGTGCCTGTACTGCGCGCGGATCTGCTCGGCGACGTCCGCGTGCTCCTCGATGCCCCAGACCGCCGCCCGCAGCAGGTCCTCGAAGTCGATCACGCCCTGGCGCCGTTTCAGCGACTCGTACGCCGCGAACACCTCGGCCACCCGGGCCGGCTCGAACGGCGGCTCCCGAAGCGCCTTGGCGGCGGCAACCGGGTACTCCCCCGGCTCGACGAGCGAGGACTTGGCCCACTCGATCTCGCCGGCCAGATCACGGGCGGCGGCACGGTCGGCACGGACGTTCGCCCGGGCGGCCGCCAGGCCGACCATCCTCGCCTTGCTCTCCATCAGCTCGGGCATCGCCCGGCCCTCCAGCAGCCGGGGTGCGAAGTAGCGCACCTGCCGCAGGGCCGCCGCGTGGAAGGTGCGGGCCTGAACACCGCCGGCACCCAGCGCGGTCAGGCGGGCCCGCATCTCGGCGGCCGCCCGGGCGGTGAAGGTGACAGCGAGCACATGCCGCGGGCTGATCTCACCGTTCGAGGTCCGCCACGCGATCCGGTGCGTGATGGCACGGGTCTTGCCGGTCCCGGCGCCGGCCAGGATGCAGACCGGGCCCGCGGGAGCCGTCACCGCCGTCCGCTGGTCCGGGTCGAGCCCGGCCAGCACCCCATCAGTCCGCACGGTAGGGAATCATGACACCCCCGCCGGACGTTGTGCGGGATGGTGTAGTGCCGTGTGACTCATTTCTGAAGGAGCCCTGACCGATGCTGACCATGTACTCGACGTCCTGGTGTGGGTACTGCCACCGCCTGAAGTCGCAGCTCGACCGGGAGGGCATCGCTTACGACGTCGTGGACATCGAGCAGGACGAGGCCTCCGCCTCGTTCGTGCGCAGCGTGAACGGTGGCAACCAGACCGTGCCGACGCTGAAGTTCGCCGACGGGTCGGCGCTGACCAATCCCTCGATCGTGCAGGTCAAGCAGCACCTGGCGACGATCGCGGCCTAGGTTTCCCGCTGTGACGAAGAGGGCCGCCCCCGCGGGGCGGCCCTCTTTCGCATGTCTTACGGGATCAGCGCCGGGATGCTCGAGTCGAGCAGGCCACGCTCCTTGAGCGCACCGTAGAGCGGCGTGCTCTCCGGGTAGTGACCCCACTGGTGGTCACCGTCACCCTTGCCGAAGCCACCGAGCAGCTGCTTCTGAACCTCGTTGAGGTTGTCCCAAGCCGGAGAGTTCGGCAGGTCGGCGACCTCGTCGCGGATGGCGATCCAGCGCGGGGTGTAGCCGAAGAACGCGCCGACGCGCGTGATGTCGGAGTAGTTGTCCGACCGGGCGTGCCAGATGCGCCGGTCGAAGACGACCAGGTCACCGGGGTTCGCGGTGATCTGGGTCGCGCCCTCCGGCTGCGGCCACGGCACGCCGCGGCTCGGCGGGCCGGGCAGCCAGTTGGTCTTGTGGCTGCCGGGGAGGACGGTGAAGTTGCCGCGCCCGGTCTCGCTCACGTCGGAGAACCAGTAGGCCAGCTTCACCGACAGCATCGGGCGGGGATCGGTCTCGATCTCCCGGTTCTGCCGGCCGCCGTCCTGGTGCCAGTGCCACCAGTCCTTCTGCTTCTCGTGGATCTGCGGGTGCACGTCGATGTGTGAGTGGTAGACGTGGATGTTCCAGCCCAGCAGCGACCAGATGTATTTGAACGCCTTCGGGTGGTCGAGCAGGAACGCCAGCTCCGGAACCCCGGTGATCGGGGAGAGTTGGTGCAGAGCCCCCGTCGGCCCGAGCTTCCCGTCGCGCTTGCCCTTCTCATACGCCCCGAGAATCGCGGCCCGGCCGGCCTCGACCTCGCTCTCACTCAGCACCGACGGCACGACGATGTAGCCGTCGCGGTCGAACGCCTCCCGCTCCTCAGCGGACATCGGCGTCCACGCCGGGGCTTCCACCTGGGTCATCGGTTCCCCTCTCGGTCTTTGTAACCAAGACGCGATGAACCCTCGGATTGGTTGCCAGCTAACCGGAGATTTTTTCTTTTTCTTGATCACGGCCGGGCGAGCCGGTGAGCAGCCACTTCTCGACGAGATAGAAGGCGATCGAGGAAGCCATCGGCAGGCTCATCGGCACTCCTGAATCCGGGTCGACGTAGCCACCGGCGATCATCTTGGCGATCGCCTCCCTGGTGAACCAGTGCGCCTCGTCGATCTCCTCAGGGTCGAGGACCAGCGGCTGGGCGGGGTCCGCGACGGCCTGGAAGCCGAGCATGAGCGAACCCGGATAGGGCCAGGACTGGCTGCCCTCGTAGCGCAGGGAGGCGATCCGGATGCCGACCTCCTCGCCGACCTCACGCACGACAGCGGCCTCGGCCGACTCCCCCGGCTCGACGTAACCGGCGAGGCAGGAGAACCGCCGCATCCCGTCCGGTCCGCTCGGCCAAGCCGAGTTGTGACCGAGCAGGCAGCGCCCGCCCGGACCGGCCACCCCGTCGTGCACCAGGACGATCATCGCCGGGTCGGTGCGCGGCCACATGAGTTTGCCGTCCTCGTCGGCGCGCGCCCAGCCGGCCTCGACGGCCTCGGTGGGCTTACCGGTGCGCGGCGAGAACCGGTGACTCGCGTGCCAGTTCGCGAGCGCCGCGGCGGCGGTGAACAGCCCGGCGTCCCGGTCGTCGAGCAGGTGACCGATCTCGCGCAGGGTCACCGCGCGCGTGTCGCCGGAAGCGGTGATCGGTGCGTCCATGGTCCAGACCGGGGTGCCGTCGAGGTCGACGCCGAGGAACCAGCGCTCGGCCCGCGGTGCGTCGGCTGACGGCACGAGGACGAGTGCGGCGCTGCCGTCAGCACGGTCGCCGACCAGCGCCCGGCCGCCCGTGGAGAGGTCGACCACGAGCACCTGGCCGCGGTCCCACGCCGCGGCCAGCCACTCGTCGTCCTTGCGCCGGACCGCGGCCCGGTCGAGCGTGGTCCGGGCCAGCGGCGGGGTGCCGGGCTGCTCACCCAGATCAGGTTGTTCTGGTTCGGTCACTCTGTGCTTCGCTCCACGACAGTCAGGGCGGACAACTGCGATTCGATCTTGTCAGCGTCGCCCAGGACCACGGTCACCGCACGGGACGGGGCCAGGTACTTGGCCGCGGCGGCGGCGACCTCGTCGCGGGTGGCGGCGGAGAGGGCGGCCGAGTGCTCGCGCAGGTGGCCCAGGCGCAGGCCGAAGCCCGCGTACATGCTGGCCAGCCCGGCGAGCCCGGCCTGGGTGGACATGCCGAGGCGGAGGGTGCCGAGCGCGTACCGGCGGGCCTGCTCGAGCTCCTCCTCGCCGGGCGGGAGGCTGGCGATGCGACCGAGCTCGTAGACCGTCTCGAGCAGCGAGGGGCCGGTCACCTCGGTGGCCACCTCCGCGGCGGCGAGCAGGGTGGAGCCGGCGACGAAGTGCTCGATCACCGAGTGCGACCCGTACGTGTAGCCCTTGTCCTCCCGGATGTTCTCCACCCAGCGTGAGGAGAAGTATCCGCCGAAGACGAAGTTCGCCAGGCTCAGCGCCGCGTAGTCGGGGTGGGTGCGGGTGATGCCGGGCAGCGCCATCCGCAGCGAGGACTGCACCGATCCGGGCCGGTCGACAAGCAGCAGAGGCCCGGTCTCGATGGCCGGGGGCGGCGCGATCGAGCCGTCCGGCGCCGAGCCGGTCCAGCCGCCGAGGATCTTCTCCGTCGTGTCGATGGCCAGGTCCGGGTCGATGTCGCCGACCAGCACCAGGACCGCGCCCTGTGGCCGCAGCCGCGCGGCGTGCAGGTCGCGCAGCGCGGCGTTGCCGACGGCGCGGACGTCTTCCGGTCCCGGGGTCTGCACCGCGTACGGATGGGTGTCGTAGATCCGCTTGAGCAGGGCGACCCGGGCGAGGTGGGCCGGCTGGCTCAGGGCGACCTGGATGTGGTCGCTCAGACGCTCCCGCTCGGTCGCCACCTCGTCGGTCGGGTAGGTGGCGTCGGTGAGCACCGAGGCGAGCAGCTCCAGCGTCCGGTCGAGACCGTCGGCGAGGGCGTTGCCGCTGATCAGCAACCGGTCCGGATCGAGGCCGGCGGCGAGGCTGCCACCCACCGCCTGCAACTCGGCGGCCAGGTCGATGCTCGACATCGTGCTCGTACCGGTGAACAGCGCCTGGGAGAGGAGCGTCGCCGGTGCCAGCGGGGCCCGGCCGAACGGGATGCGCAGCCGCACCTCGACCAGGGGCACCGCCGAGCGCCGGATGGCGATCACGGTCAGCCCGTTGGGCAGGGTGCGCTCGGCCTCGCGTGGCAGGTTGAGCTCGGCGTCCGGAACCAGATCCGGCAGGGTCTTGGTCGTCATGCTCCAGCTCCTCCGGGGATCACTTCGACGGAGGCACGGCGCTCCGGCCGCAGCGTGGCCGCCGCGGCGACGATCTGCTCGTCGTTGATCTCGCTGATCAGTTTCGGCAGCTCGTTGAGCAACTCGGGCCGGCCGCGCTGCAGTTCCAGCACCGCCATCGGCAGGGCCCGGCCGAGCACCGCGTCGGTCTCGTGCAGCAGGCGGGTGGCCATCCGGGCCTGGGTCCGGGCCAGCTCGCCCTCCTTGAGGCCGTCGGCGGTCAGCCGGTCGAGCTCCTCGTCGATGGTTCGCAGCGCCTTGTCGGCGTCGCCGCCGGGCGGCAGGTGTGCCTGGAGCAGTAGGGCGGTCGGGTTGCGCACCTGGTACTCGTCGCCCATGAAGCCGAGGTAGCCGCCGATCGTGGTGGCCGCGCGGTCGCGCTGGACCAGGCGCTCGACGAGCCGGGAGGCGTCGCCGTCGGTGAGCACCTCGGCGAGCACGGAGAACGGCAGGTACTGCTCGAAGGCGCCGATCGGGTCCGGCACCCGCCAGCCGGCCGCGACGGCGGGCAGCGGGGCGATCCGGTCGGTGTACGACTCGCGCCTCTCCTCGGCCACGTCGGGCTCGGCGAAGTCGGGCAGCGACGGCGCCGGACGGGCCGGCACGTCGCTGAAGTGGCGCTCGATCATCGCGGTCGCCTCAGCCACGTCGAAGTCACCGGAGACCGAGAGCACCGCGTTGCCGCAGGCGTAGTAACGGTCGAAGAAGCCCTGTGCGTCCTCGACCGTCGCGCTCTCCAGGTCTTCGAACGACCCGTATCCGTCGTGGGCGTTGGGGAACGTCTCGAACATCACCGGTGGCAGTTTCAGCCAGGGAAAGCCGCCGTACGGCCGGTTCAGCACGTTGACCCGGATCTCCTCCTTCACCACGTCGACCTGGTTGCGCAGGTTCTCCTCGGTGAGCCGGGGGCCGCGCATGCGGTCGGCCTCGAGGAAGAGCGCACGCTCGAGACCGCCGGATGGCAGCACCTCGAAGTAGTCGGTGTAGTCGAGGTGGGTGGATCCGTTGAAGCTGCCGCCGGCACCCTGGACGTGCCGGAAGTGGGCGAGCTTCTCCAGGTTCGCCGAGCCCTGGAACATCAGATGCTCGAAGAGATGGGCGAATCCGGTACGGCCTTCCGGTTCACTGCGGATGCCGACGTCGTAGACGACGGCCACTCCGACGACCGGGGCGCTGCGATCCGGTGACAGGACCACGCGCAGACCATTGCCGAGGGTGAACCGCTCGACCGGATATTTCGTCGCGGGGATCTTGATTCTGGGCGCCACGGTACGAATCTAGCGTGTCGGCGTCGATCCGCGCCGTAGTCGCCCCGCTCACGCATCAGTGACCACGCGATGACGTGGCGTAAATACGTCGATATCCCGATCAGCCGGTCGATGCGTGGCCCCGAGGTGACCGCCGTCACCTCACCCTTGCGTGTTACGGGAGTGGCTGCCCTTGACGCAGTAAACCTACCTAGTCCATTATTCCCATCCAACAGATAGGTAAAGCGAGGTATCCACGGGAAGGGGAGCGCGTCGTGTACGTCTCGGCCCGCACGGACTACGCCGTACGCGCGATGCTGGCGGTCACCGCCGAACACCCCCGCCTGGTCAAGGCCGCCGGGCTGGCTGCCGTTCAGGACATTCCGCTGAGCTTCCTGCAAGGAATCCTGCTGGACCTGCGCCGCGCCGGGCTGCTGCACAGCCACCGCGGCGTGGACGGCGGGTACGCCCTGGCCCGCCCGGCCGAGGAGATCACCGTCGGCGACGTGGTACGCGCCGTCGGGGGTGCCCTCACCACAGTCCGCGGGCTCCCCACGTCCACGGCGGTCTACCACGGTGCGGCGACGGCGCTGCACGACGTGTGGATCGCCGTCGAGGCGGCCATCGAGGGTGTGGTCGACCACAAGACCCTGGCCGAACTCTCCACCATCTCCGTGAAACGAAATTAGGAGTGAGCATGAGCTCCCGCACCGCACGTGCGCTCGCCCTTGCCACGGCCGCCCTGGTCGCCTCGACCGCACTGGCCGCCTGCGGTTCCGACTCCGGTGAGGCGACGGCCTCCGCCGACGCCGAGGCGCAGACCCTGCGCCTCGGATACTTCCCGAACATCACCCATGCCCCGGCCCTGGTCGGCGTCAACAAGAAGTTCTTCGAAGAGGCTCTGGGCACCGGCACCAAGCTCGACCCGAAGACCTTCAACGCCGGTCCGGCAGCCATCGAGGCGCTGTTCTCCGGCGCGATCGACGCCACCTACATCGGCCCCAACCCGGCGATCAACGGCTGGGCCCAGTCCAAGGGCTCCGCACTGAAGATCATCGCGGGCAGCACCTCCGGCGGCGCCGGCCTGGTGGTCAAGGAGGGCATCAACACCCCCGCCGACCTCAAGGGCAAGAAGATCGCCACCCCGCAGCTGGGCAACACCCAGGACGTCGCGCTGCGCGCCTGGCTGAAGCAGAACGGCCTGAACGCCGATCAGCAGGGCGGCGGCGACGTCTCGATCCAGCCGCAGGACAACGCGACGGCACTCCAGGCCTTCGCCCAGGGCGCGATCGACGGCGCGTGGGTGCCCGAGCCCAACCTGAGCCGCCTGCAGCTCGAGTCCAAGGGCAAGCTGCTCGTCGACGAGAAGACGCTCTGGCCGAACGGCGAGTTCGTCACCACCCACCTGATCGTGAGCCAGGAGTTCCTGAAGAAGTACCCGGGCACGGTCAAGAAGCTGATCCAGGGCCACGTCAAGTCGGTCAAGTACATCGAGACCGACAACGCCGGGGCGCAGAAGGCCGCCAACGACCAGATCGCCGCGCTCTCCGGCAAGCCGCTGAAGGACGAGATCCTCCAGGCCGCCTTCAAGAACCTGAAGTTCACCCACGACCCGATCGCCTCGTCGCTCTACACCAGCGCCAAGAACGCCGAGGACGTCGGCCTGCTCAAGCCGGTCGATCTGAAGGGCATCTACGACCTGACCCTGCTCAACGAGGTCCTCAAGGCTGACGGCCAGCCTGAGGTCAGCGACGCAGCGGCCTGACGACGATGAGCCTCGCGACCGAAACCGCTGTGGTACGCCTCGACGGCGTCTCCAAGCAGTACGGATCCGGCAGCCACGCGCTGCTGGCACTCGACCACGTCTCGCTGACCGTCGGCAAGGGCGAGTTCGTCTGCCTGCTCGGCGCATCCGGCTGCGGCAAGAGCACGCTGCTCTCGCTGGTGGCGGGGCTCGACAAGATCAGCGGCGGCACCCTGGACATCGCCGGCGAGCGCGTCTCGCTGATGTTCCAGGAGGCCGCCCTCTTCCCCTGGCTCTCGGTGTCCGGCAACGTCGAGCTGGCACTGCGCCTGCAGGGCGTGGGCCGGGCCGAGCGCCGGGAACGCGCCCAGGAACTGCTGGAGATCGTCCGGCTGGGCGGCTTCGGCGCCAAGCGCCCGCACGAGCTCTCCGGCGGCATGCGCCAGCGGGTGGCCCTGGCCCGCGCGCTCGCCCAGAACGCCGACATCCTGCTGATGGACGAACCGTTCGGCGCCCTCGACGCGATGACCCGCGACATCCTCCACGACGAGCTGGAACGGATCTGGCGCGAGCAGGAGCTGACCGTTCTCTTCGTGACGCACAACGTCCGCGAGGCGGTGCGGCTCGGCGACCGGGTCGTCCTGCTGAGCAGCCGCCCCGGCCGGGTGATCGAGGACTTCGCGATCGACCACCCGCGCCCGCGGCGCATCGACTCGACCGAGGTGGCCGGCCGGGCCGCTGAGATCACCGACCGGCTCCGCGAGGAGGTCGCCCGACATGCCAACTGACCTGACACCCGCCGAGGCCGACCTGGAAGCCCCGCGGCCGGATGAGGCGCCCGCCGGCAACTCGGCCGCCGACCGGGTCAGCGGGCTGGACGCCCTCGAACTCGGGCCCAAGAAGGAGAAGGGCAACCTCGGCCCGCGCATCTGGCGCAACACCTGGCCCAAGCTGCTCGCCGTCGTGATCGTCATCGCGGCCTGGCAGGCGGTGGTGCTGTCCGAGTGGAAGCCGGCCTACGTGCTGCCCGGCCCGGAGACGGTCTTCACCGACCTCGCCGGCCTGATCACCACGGCCTCGTTCTGGGACGGCATCCAGCTGACTTTGACCCGGGCACTCACCGGCTTCCTGTTCGCGGTGATCCTCGGCACCGTGATCGGTGCGGCGGTCGCCCGGTTCGCGCCGCTGCGGGCCGCGATCGGCTCGCTGATCACCGGCCTGCAGACCATGCCGTCGATCATGTGGTTCCCGCTCGCCATCCTGCTCTTCCAGATCAGCGAGAGCGCCATCATGTTCGTGGTGATCATCGGTGCGACGCCCTCGGTGGCGAACGGGCTGATCAGCGGCATCGACTACGTGCCGCGGACCTGGCTGCGGGTGGGCCAGGTGCTGGGCATGAAGGGCCTGGCGAAATACCGGCACCTGATCCTGCCGGCGTCGCTGCCGTCGTTCATCTCCGGGCTGAAGCAGGGCTGGGCGTTCTCCTGGCGCAGCCTGATGGCCGGTGAACTGCTGGTCATCGTGCCGGGCGCGCTCTCCATCGGCGTACGCATGCAACAGGCCCGTGAACTCAACGAAGCCTCGCTGGTCATCTGCTACATCATCGTCGTCCTGGTCATCGGCATCCTGATCGACGTGCTCTTCAACGCCGCCGACAACGCGCTGCGCAAGCGCTGGGGCCTGACCGGCGATTAGGGGCACTTCGAAAGCAAGGGGCTAGAGCGGGCGTACCGAACTCAGCACGTCCTCGACGACGTAGTCGAACTGCTGGTGCGTACCGGGGACCGACACGTACAGAATGGCCGCCGTCGGCTTGCCGACGTCGATGACCGCCACCGCGGACAATTCCTCGGTGGCGGTCAGGCCCGGCGCCTGGAACCGCAACCGGAACTCGCTCACCCAGGCCGGCAACCCGCCCAGCGTCGTCACCTCGTCGCGGAGCGGCTCCATCGTGTTCGGCTGCGGGTAGTACTCGGCGCGGACGTCCGCCGCGACCTGCCGCCCGACACACTCCAGATCCAGCGACACCGCGTCGTTGTCCGCCGCCGGCACCGCCGCGGAGAGAATCGACGCGTGGTACTCCCCGCCGCTGTACACCTCGGTCACGAAGTGCTGGCCCACCCGGTAGGGCACGTTGAGCGTCCCGGCGCGCCACACATCGGTCCACGCCACCCACGGCGCGCCATACCGGCGGTAGGAGATGCCGGCCTCGTCGTCCTCGGTCCGCTCCCCGGTGGCCGGCGGCACCGTGCCGGGCTTGCGGGTCGGCGCCGCGCTCGGTGACCCGGTCGGCGCCGGGCAGGCCTGAGCGAGCGGCGGCCGCACATCAACCGGACCCGACGCACGGTCGCCGAACGGATCACCGTCACCACTGAGCAGCACCACCAGCAGGACCGCGAGACCCACCGCGAGGATCGCACCGGCCACCCCACCGAAGATCATCAACTGCCGCCGGCGTCGCTGTGGTCCATCCGGCACGAGCGCTTCCGGCGCCGCGGATGGTCGCTCAGAACCATCAGGGGGTACGCCCAAAGCTGTCACCGCACCCGAAGACCACATCCCGCTCGGGCGGCCCGCGCCGGTGGTGTACGGGTTCGGTTCGGACATGCTCTCCAGTGAACACCACCACGGGTCCCACAAGCCGGTACGCGTGCCGGTATTGTCCCGCCCGGCTCGGGCAGTTCCCAGAAACTTCTAGTACCGTGCTGCCATGGAACTGGTGTATCCCCCGGTCGTCGCCCTGGCCAAGACGATGTTCCGCGTTCTCGACAACAAGATCCAGGTCGACGGCGCCGAGCACATCCCGGCAACCGGTGGCGCGGTGCTCGCCAGCAACCACTCCAGCTACCTCGACTTCATCTACTGCGGCCTCGGCGCTCAGCCGGCCAAGCGGCTGGTGCGGTTCATGGCGAAGAAGCAGGTCTTCGACCACAAGGTCAGCGGCCCGCTGATGCGCGGCATGCGGCACATCCCGGTCGACCGCAAGGCCGGCCTCGGCGCCTTCCGCGAGGCCACCGACGCCCTGCGCCGAGGCGAGATCGTCGGCGTCTTCCCGGAAGCCACGATCAGCGAGTCCTTCACCATCAAGGGCCTGAAATCCGGCGCCGCCCGGATGGCGCAGGACGCCGGCGTCCCGTTGATCCCGATGGCCGTCTGGGGCCCGCACCGGCTCTGGACCAAGGGCCGCAAGAAAGAGCTCACCAAACGCCACGTGCCGGTCCTCATCAAGATCGGCGAAGCGGTGCCGATGCCGGAGGGCGCCACCCCGGAGGCCGTCACGGCCCTGCTCAAGGAGCGACTCACCGTCCTGCTGGACAGCGTGCAGCGCGCCTACCCGGACCAGCCCGCCGGCCCGGACGACCGCTGGTGGCTTCCCGCCCATCTGGGAGGCACCGCTCCTCTGCCGCCGGCGGCGGCCGCGGTCTGACCCTCTGACGTCCAGCTCCCCAAGCCCTCAAGCCCGCAAGCCGCGGCGCCTCGCGTGAGGCGACCGGGTCGGCGGCCCACGCGAGGCGGCGGCGCGTGCGAAGCGGCGCGAGACGGCCCTGTGCGAGACGGCGCTGTGCGAGACGGCGCGAAGTGGCCCTGTGCGAGGCGGCGCGGGGCGGGGCGGCCCGGCGCGCATGGAGCGGAACGCGGCAGGGCGGCGCCCGAGGCGGAACGGGGTGGGGCGCAGGCGGGGTAAGCGCACACGTTGAGGTTGTGTGCGTGTTTACCCACGTCATAAGCCTCGCCAGCACACGAAACCCCAATGTGTGCAGCTACAACGCCTGGCACGGGTGTTCAGGCGCGGCGCACACGGCGCAAGGCGCCCGGGGCACGACTCGCAATGCGTCGGCGCGCGGGACGAACGCGGACAGCGCCAACACGCGGCGCACGGGACGAACGCAGGCGACGCCGACATACGGGGCGCGATGCGGACGGCGCCGTACCCGGAGCAGGATACGGCGCCGCGGTCTTGCGCTGGCAGCCGCAGATGGCGGCTACTCGTCAGATGTGGGTATCAGACGGAGCGGATGTTCGCGGCCTGCGGGCCCTTCTGGCCCTGCGTCACCTCGAACTCGACCCGCTGGTTCTCCTCCAGGCTGCGGTAGCCCGACATCTGAATAGCGGAGAAGTGGGCGAAGACGTCGGCACCGCCGTCGTCGGGGGTGATGAACCCGAAGCCCTTGTCCGCGTTGAACCACTTCACAACGCCGGTAACCATGTCGTCTCCTCGACGGTCGATCGTTCCCGACCATTATGGACGGGAACGAGGTGGTAAGGCCCGCATTCTGCGGGGCTCGTGTCGCCGTACTGATCGCCCGTACCGGAGAAACCCGGGTTACGACAAAGAGCGCCTAGGGCAGACTTCACCACAGGCGCTCCTGAGTACTTGGGAACCAAACTGACAACGCTGGCGAGCCTAGCATGGCGAAGGAGGCCCGGAAGTGCTCGGCGTACAACTTGCGGCGCAGCTCAAAGCGGCCGGATTGACCTGGAAACCGCAGCTCGGAGACCGGTTCGCGATCCCCGATCGGGACCTCGACGACGAGGTGTTCGTGCTGAGCAACATGACGATCCAGGTGCACGACCGTCCGGAAGGGCGGATCATCGGTTTCAACGGGACCACCGAGTGGGCCCTCGACGACGTCGAGGTGGAGGAGACCATCTGGTTGCCGCGCGAGGACCAGCTGCGGGAGCTGCTGGGCGCGACCTTTCGCGAGCTGCGCCAGGAGAACAACACCTTTTCCGTACGGGTAGAGCTCCTCGGCGACAACCACGTCTTCACGGCCCCGAGCGCCGAATCCGGTTACGCCGCCGCCCTGCTCCACCTCCTCGCCGCCGCCGACGCGGGCGCCCGCTGACCCAGACAGCCGCAGACCCAGACAGCCGCTGACGCGGGCCACCGGCGACCCGGAAAATGTCGCACCACAGTGCTCCCGAACCTCGGCGCAGACGGCCGTCGAACAGCACCTCCGGTCAGGGGGACTCGGCCGGAATCTCCTCGATCAGCGCCGCCAGCGAGGCGGCGTCCATCAGGTCGAGCGGCCGGACAGTGACCTGCTCACGAACGTAGTGAAACCCCGCCCGGACCCGGCTCACCGGCACACCGGCGAGCGACGCCCAGGCGATCCGGTAGGCGGAGAGCTGCACCGCCGCCGCCTCAGCCTCCGCACCCGACGGCCGACGCCCGGTCTTCCAGTCGATGACGTCGAACCGGTTGTCCGCATCGGCGTACACCGCGTCCATCCGCCCGCGGACCACCACACCGGCGACGGTCGTCGCGAACGGCACCTCCACTTCGATCGGGTTCCGATCGGCCCACTCGCCGGTCAGGAACGCCTCCTGGAGCGCGGCGAGCTCCTCGTCACCGGCCGCACCGTCGTCCGCCGCACCGGGCAGCTCGTCGATGTCGATCAGCCGTGCCGAACCGAACCTCTGCTCCAGCCAGGCGTGGAAAGCGGTGCCTCGCCGGGCCTGCGGTGCGGGCCGGTACGGAAGTGGGCGGCGCAGCGACCGGGCCAGGGCCTGCGGATCGCGGCGCAGCACCACGAGCTGGGAGACGGACAGATGCGGTGGAAGGGCCACCTCGATCGGACCGTCGTGACGGGTCCGCTCCTCCCGCTCGGCCAGCAGCAGCTGAGCCTCCTGCCGCCACCGGACGATGTCCGGATCCGCAGCCTCCGCGACCCGGTCCGCCTCCTCCACCGCCGCCACCAGCCCCTCGCGATCCGGCGCCACCAGCCCCTCGCGATCCGGCGCCACCAGCCCCTCGCGATCCGGCGCCACCAGCCCCTCGCGATCCGGCGCCCCGCCACCCTCGGAGTCCTCCGAAGACGTGCCGGGGTCGTGGGGGATGTCGTCCGGGCGTACCCCTGCATGGGTTTGATCTTGATTTTGAGGAGTGGGCAACTGATCGGCCGGTGACCGTTTTCGGTCGACCTGGTGCGGGATCATGCCTGGACCGGCGAGACCGGCCAGGTCGGCGGCGAGGCCCGCGCGGGCCGCCACCTCGGGATCGGTGGCGGCCAGATCGGCGAAGGCCTCGGCGGCGGACGCGTCCGGGTTCTCGATCATGCGGCGGATCAGGTCGGCTGCGGCGGCCATCGCCGGGCGGCGCAGACCGAGCGGGTCGGCGGGCCACTCGGCGTTGGTGACCACGCGCTCGCTGGGGTTGGACTCGTCGGGGGCCGGCTCCGGGGTCCAGACGTCGACGATTCCGGCACCGTCGGCGCAGGTCGCGCGGATCTCGTCGAGGAAGACCGACGGGCCGCGGGGGCGCTTCACGCTCTCGCCCCACCAGTAGCCGGAGCAGAGCAGGAGCCGGCGGGGGCGGGTGACAGCGACGTACGCCAGACGCCGCTCCTCCCGCTCGTCGTGCTCCCGCCACGTCCGGCCGAAAGCGGTCACCGCCGCCGCGACGTCCTTCTGCTCGACCGCGTCGGAGAGGTCCAGCTCGGGAAGGCCGGACGAGTCACCCCGCAGCGGGAAGGGCAGCACGCCGATGCCACCGAGATAGTGGTCGGAGCTGCGGGAAAGCCCCGGCCAGACGCCTCGGCAGAGGCCCGCCACGGAGACCACGTCCCACTCGAGGCCCTTCGCGGCGTGTGCGGTGAGGATCTGCACCGCGCCCTCGACGACGTCGACCTGGCCGGGCTCGAGACCTCGTTCCTCCTCCTCGGCGGCGGCCAGGAAAGCCAGGAACCCGGCGAGGGTGCCGCTCTCGTTCTCGCTGCCGTAGCGGGTCGCCGCCTCGCCGAGCGCGTCCAGATGACCACGGGCCAGGCCGGCGTCACCGGCGGCCCAGCCCCGGACCGCGACCTCGACGTCCAGGCCCATGGTGCGCTCGATGTCGGCGAGCAGATCGGGCAGTGGCTGGTCCAGGCGCTGCCGCAGGGCGCTCAACTCCCTGCTGTACGCCCGGAGCCGCGCATATCCCTCGTCCGAATACTGCCGGGGCAGCCCGAGGTCGGCCATCGCCTCGACCAGGGTGGCGTCGTCGAGACGGTCCGACATGACACCCTCCGGCTCCTCACCGGCCTCGCCCGGTGCCTGCCGGGCGGCGGCGACGGCGCGCGCCCGCCGGTGCAGGGCGACCAGGTCACGCGGCCCGATCCGCCAGCGGGCGCCGGTGAGCAGGCGCAGCAGCGAGGCGCCGTCGGTCGGGTCGGCGAGCACGCGCAGGGTGCACACCACGTCCCGGACCTCGGGCGTGTCCAGCAGGCCGCCCAGTCCGACCACCTCGACCGGCAGGCCCCGGGCCCGCAGCGCCTCCTCGATCACCGGGATCTGGCTGCGGACGCGGACCAGCACGGCACTGGTCGGGCGCTGCTCCAGCGGGATCTCCTCGGGCAGCGCGGCCGGCGTCCCGGCGACAAGGCGCCAGGCGGTCAGCATCGAGTCGGCGATCCAGTTGGCCTCGTCCGCGTACGACGGGAGCAGCGCACACGTCACCGTGCGCCCGCCGACCGCCTCGGCCACCCGGTCGGCCGCCTTCAGCACACCGACCCGGGCGTTCAGCGGGGCGGCGAGGGTGTTCGCCACCCGCAGGATCTCGGGCCGGTTGCGCCAGCTCCGGGTCAGGCTCCGCACCCAGGCGGGATGGCCGCCGCGGTCGGTGAACTCGTTCGGGAACCGCTCCAGCGTCCCGGCGGAGGCACCCCGCCAGCCGTAGATCGACTGACACGGGTCGCCGACAGCGGTGACCGGGTGCCCGCCGCCGAACAGGTTGTTCAGCATGGTGACCTGGGCGTGGCTGGTGTCCTGGTACTCGTCGAGCAGCACGATCCGGAAGCGCCCGCGCTCGATCTCGCCGACCTCGGGATGATCCCGCGCCACCAGGGCGGCCCGGGCCATCTGATCGCCGAAGTCCATCGCCTCCACGTCGAGCTTGCGCTGCTCGTAGAGGCGGACCAGGGGCAGCAGGGTGAGCCGGTGCTGCTGGCGGCGCAGCACCTCGGAGACGTCCTTGTAGACCCGGCCCGGATATTCCTGCAGCTCGGCGAAGAACCGGCCGGTCCAGGCGGCCAGGTCACCGGGGGTGACGAGGTGCTCGGCCAGCTCGCCGGAGAGCGCGAGCACGTCGTCGGTCACCGTGCCCGGCGCGCGGTTCAGGCCGGTCATCTCACCGGTGTACGACCGGACGAGCGAGTCGACGATCTGCCAGCGGGCGGCCTCGGTGAGCAGCCGGGCGGACGGCTCGTAACCGGCGCGCAGGCCGTGCTCGGTGACGACGCGGGCGGCGTACGCGTGATAGGTCGAGATGGTCGCCTCACCGGCGAACGCGTCGTCCCGGCCGAGACGGCGGATCAGCTGGCCCAGGCGGGTACGGACGCGGTGCGCCAGCTCGCCGGCGGCCTTGCGGGTGAAGGTCAGGCCGAGGATCTCGCCGGGGTGGGCGTACCCGTTCGCGACCAGCCAGACCACCCGCGACGCCATCGTCTCGGTCTTGCCGGAACCGGCACCGGCGACCACCAGCAGCGGCTCGATCGGGGCCGCGATGATGGCTTCCTGCTCCGGGGTGGGCGGAGGCAGGCGCAGCATCCGGGCGAGCTCCCGCGGCGTGTAGCGGGGACCCGCGTCGGCCCGGCGGCGCGGCCGGGGCTGGTCGGAGAAGAGGGTCGGCTGGGTCATCGGCGTCCGCCCGGTCGCGGCTTCGGCTCGTTCATGGGTTCTCGTCCGGTCGCGGCTTCGGCTTGTTCATGGGCCCTCGTCCGGTCGCGGCTTCGGCTTGTTCATGGGCCCTCGTCCGGTCGCGGTGGGCCCGGCTCGACGACCTGGCGGCCCTTGCCGGAGATCGGGCAGCTGGTGCGGACCGGGCAGACCCGGCATCGGCTGTTCGCCACCGCCGAGAACGTCGACGCGGCCATGGTGTCGGCGGTGCGGCGGACCATCGCGTACGCCCATTGCGGGTCGGTCGCGTCGGCCAGCGGCACCTGCATCTGCTCGCGGGCCTCCTTCCCCGGTCCGAGTTGCACCAGGGCGGCACCGCCGCTGTCCTGCCCGTAGTCGCCGAAAGCACCCGCGTCGACGGCCGCCTGATAACCCGCGAGCTGCGGATTCTCGGCCACGTCAGCCGATGAGACGGCGGTCGTCTTGCCGGTCTTCAAATCGATGACCACCAGCCGGCCCTCGTCGTCGATCTCGAGCCGGTCCACCCGGCCGGTCAGCTGGATCGGGCGCTGCTCGTTCTCCAGCCGCACGGTGAACTCGTGCTCGATCGCCAGCAGCCGCCGCGGATTCACCGCCAGCCAGCGCAACAACTTGTCGACCATGCCCTGGGCCCGCTCGTGCTCCGGACCGGCCAGCCAGCGCGCCGCCAGCTCGATCGAGTCGAAGCGGGCGGACACATACTCCACCAGCTTCTCCCGGTCCACGTTCGCGTCCTCGGCCAGCATCGCCGCGGCGTGCACCAGGTTGCCGATGCCCTGCGCCGGTCCGGCCGGTGCCGCGCCGCCGTGCCGTTCCAGCAGCCAGCGCAGGCTGCAGCGCAGCGCACTCTCCATCGACGAGGGCGTGACCTTGACCGGTTCACCCTCGTCGACCAGGGGGCGGTCGTCGGAGAGCGGGCGCAGTCCCCACCACTCATCCGGGTGCGCGCCGGGAACGCCCGCGGCGGCCAGGCGGGCGAGCTCGGCCGCGGCGGCGCGCCGCCGGCTGGGCGTTTCGTCAGAAGCCACCACGACTGTACGCAGCTCAGCCACCAGCGACGCGAGAGTGAGTGCCCGGGGCGCCCGCCCGACGGGAAGATCCTCCTCGTCGCCGGAGGTGTCGCCCTCGAACTCGTCGTCTGCCAGGCCGTCGTCCTCCGGCTCGCCGTCCTGAGGCTCGCCGTCCTCTGCCAGGCGGTCGTCATCGGCCGCCGGGCCGTCGTCGTCCGCCGGGCCGTCGTCGTCCGCCGGGCCGTCGTCGTCCGCCGGGCCGTCGTCGTCCGCCGGGCCGTCGTCCTCTGCTGGGCCACGGTCGTCGTCTGCGTCGTCCGGCATGGCGGGATCGGTCGCGGAACCGCCGGGCGAGCCGGCCGCGGGACCGGGCCCAGGGCCGTCGGGCGCGGGACCGCCGGGCGGGCCGGTGTCCCACGGGTCCGGATCCGGTGGTTCGTCAGGCGGGGGCGCGTCCGGCCCCGGTCCGGCATCGGGGCGGATGACGGGCGTCGCCAGTTCGGTGAGGAACCGGCTGGGCTGCTCCTCGCCCACGGAGCCACCGGCGCTCGCCGAAGCGACTGCGGTCGCCACCAGCCGCTTGCGGGCGCGGGTGATCGCCACGTAGAAGAGGCGCCGCTCCTCGTCGAGCAGCGCCGACGTCTCGGCGACGATGGCCGCGGCGCCCGACGCGGGGCGGCCGGCGAGCACGTCGACAAGGCGTTCCGAGCCGAGCAGGCTGCCGCGCAACCGCAGGTCCGGCCAGATGCCCTCCTGGACGCCGGCCAGGACCACGACGTCCCACTCCAGGCCCTTGGCCGCGTGCACGGTGAGCAGCCGGACCGCCTCGCCCCGGTCGGCACTCGGCGCGATCGAGTCGGCGGGCAGGTCCTGGCCGAGCACGTGGTCGAGGAACACCTCGGTGCGGGCGCCGGGCAGCCGGTCGACGAACCGGGCGGCCGCGTCGAAGAGGACCACCATCGCGTCGAGGTCGCGGTCGGCGGCCTCGGCACGCCACTGCCGGGCCCGGCCCACCTCTCTCTGGTCGGGCATGGGGGCGTTGCGGGTGCTCATCGCGTACCACCGGTCGGCGAGATTGCTGGCCCGCCACACGGCCCAGAGCACGTCCTCGGCGGTGGCGCCCGGCTCGGCGGCCGCCTCCCGGACGACGGTGAGCAGCCGGGCGATGGTCTGCGCCGGGCGGGCCCAGCGCCGCTCGACCATGTCCAGCCCGGCCGGATCGCGGACCGCGTCGACAAGCAGCTCACCCGAGGGGCGCCGGTCACCGGCGGCGAGAGCGAGCGCCCTGAGCCCCTGGCGCAGCCGCCGCTCGGCGAGCGGGTCGGCGCCGCCGAGCGGAGAGTGCAACAACGCGACCGCTGCCTCCTCGTCGAGCACCTGAGGCTCGAGCCCGCAGCGCAGGAGCAGCAGGAACGGCGCGACCGCCGGCTGCAGGTGCAGCGGCAGATCCTCCGCGTGGGTGACGGTGGGCACGCCGGCGGCGGCGAGCGCCCGCTGCACGGACGGCTGCTGAAGGGCGGTCGAGCGCATCAGCACCGCCATCCGCGACCAGGGAACGCCGTGCAGCAGGTGCGCCTCGCGCAGGGCGTGCGCGATGAAGGCGGTCTCAGCGGCCGGCGACCGAAATGTCCGCACCACCGCCTCCGGCCGCACCCCGAACAGATCCGTTCCGCCCGAATCAGCAGCCCCAGCCGCCCCGGAAGAGGCCGCCCCCGAAGAGACAGCCCCGGGAGCGGCCGATCCGGAAGCCGCCGGGTCAGACGAAGCCGGCGACGCGGGCTGGGCCTCAGGCAACGCGGGCTGGGCCTCAGGCAACACGGGCTGGGCCTCAGGCGACGCGGGCTGGGCCTCAGGCAACGCGGGCTGAGATGCGGGCAGCGCGGGCTGGGGCGGAAACATCGGCCGATGCCCCATGGCACCGCGCATCCGCCGGGCCACCCGCCCGGTGGCCGAGAGCAGCTGGGGAGCCGTCCGATAGTTCGTGTGCAGGACCACCGTCTCGGCCGGGGCGCCCGCCGCCGACCGGAACAGTTCCGGGAAGGTCGCGACCACCGCGGGATCGGCGCCGCGGAATCCGTAGACCGAGGAGTCCGGATCGGCGAACGCCACGAGTGGCTTTCCGCCGCCGGCCACCTGGGACAGCAGCTCGATCTGGGCGGGGTCGGTCTCGGCCAGCTCGTCGACGAAGACGAACTCGAGGCGGCGGCGCTCGGCGGCCAGCAGGTCGGGCTCGTCGTCGAGCAGGCCGGAGGCGGCGCGGACCAGCTCGGCCGGGTCGTATGCGGTGGAGCCGCGGGTGGTGACGTCGCGCAGGGCGAGGACCGCGACATATTCCCGGAGGAAGCGTGCCGCGGCGGGCCAGTCGTCGCGGCCCAGCCGCTCGCCCAGGCGGGCCAGCTCGACCGGGCCGACGCCCCGCTCGGCGGCGCGCTGCATGAGGTCGCGCAGCTGCTGGGCGAAGGCCCGGGTGGGCAGGGCCGACCGCAGTGCCTCGGGCCAGCCGATCTCGTCGTGCATTTCCGGGTCGCCGATGACGGAGAGCAGCTCCCGGATGATCAGGTCTTGCTCGGGGCCGGTGAGCAGCCGTGGTGACGGCTCGCCCCGCTCGGCCGCGGCGCGGCGGAGGAGGCCGAACGCATAGGCGTGGAAGGTCCTGACCAGCGGCTCGTGGACGATGCGCCCGGGGGTGTCGGCGATCCGCGCCTCGATGCGGTCGCGCAGCGCGGCGGCACCGCGGCGGCCGAAGGTGAGCACCAGGAGCCGCTCCGGGTCGACGCCCTCGGCGATGCGCGCCGCGACGGCCTCGACCAGGACTGTCGTCTTGCCGGTGCCGGGGCCGCCGATGACCAGCAGGGGGCCGCCGGTGTGCCCGGTCACCCGGCGTTGTGTCTCGTCCGCCGGGAGCTCGGGCACCACCGTGCGGGAGCGCCGAACCAGGCGATAGGCCGGCCGGCGCACCGGAGTCGGGGGGGCCGGCGTGCTCACGGCATCTATGAGAGCACGCCGGTACGACGTTATTCCGCGCCGAGGGTGTCCTCGATGAGGTCGAGCGCCTCCGGAACCGTGCGGGCGATCTGGATCATCTCCATCGCCGAGGGCCTGACGAACTTCTGATCGACGAGCCCGCCGAGCCAGCGCAGCAGGCCGTCGTAGAAGCCGTCCGGGTCGAGCAGGACGAGCGGCTTGCGGTGGACGTCGAGCGTGGCGGTGGTCCACACCTCGAAGAGCTCGTCCAGGGTGCCGAGGCCGCCGGGCAGGGTGAGGAAGGCGTCCGAGCGGTCGATCATCACGTTCTTCCGCTCACCCATGTCGGTGGTGATCAGGAGCTCGTCCGAGGCGACGTCGGCGACCTCGAGGTCGACCAGGCACTGCGGGATGATCCCGAGGGTGTGCCCGCCGGCCGTGCGGGCACCGTCGGCGACGCTGCCCATCATGCCGACGCAGCCGCCGCCGGAGACCAGGACGTGGCCACGCTCGGCGAGGACCCGGCCGGTTTCCGTGGCGAGGTCGAGCCAGCGTTGTTCGAGGGTGGTCGAGGAGGCGCAGAAGACGCAGACGGCAGCCACGTCACCGCGTCCCGTTCGACCCGGCGAGGGCCGCGTCGGCGTCCACGATGATGCGAACCGCCTCGTCGACGTCGTCGGTGATCTGGATGAGGTCGAGGTCCGCGGAACTGATCTTGCCTTCGTCGAGCATCCGGCCCTTCATCCAGTCGACGAGCCCGCTCCAGTAATCGGCGCCCATCAGGATCACCGGGAACCGGGTCACCTTCTTCGTCTGGACCAGCGTGATCGCCTCGAACAGCTCGTCGAGCGTGCCGAAGCCGCCCGGCAGCACCACGAAGGCCTGGGCATATTTCACGAACATGGTCTTGCGTACGAAGAAGTAGCGGAAATCGATCCCGATATCGACCCAGTCGTTGAGTCCCTGTTCGAAGGGAAGCTCGATGCCTAGCCCGACCGACATCCCGCCCGCGTCGGTGGCGCCCCGGTTCGCCGCCTCCATCACCCCCGGACCGCCGCCGGTGATCACCGCGTATCCCGCCTCGGCGAGGGCCGCACCGAGGCTCTCGGCGAGCCGGCACTCGTAGCTGTCCGGGCTGCTGCGGGCGGACCCGAAGACGCTCACCGCGGGAGGCAGGTCGGCCAGGGTGTCGAAGCCCTCCACGAACTCGGAGAGGATCCGCAGCGCCCGCCAGGCGTCCTTGGTCTTCCACTCACCGCGGTTGTGGGAGTCGAGCAGTTTCTGGTCGGCTGTACTCGGTGGGATGGAGTCACGCCGCAACGTGACCGCACCGCGATGACGTTCCGGCCCGGGTTGTGGTCGCCCGTTGGTGCTCTCCGTCATGCCACCAAGGTAGTGCGGACGGTCAGTACCTGGTGAATAACCGGCTGCGTTTCGGTAAGAGGATTGCGACGCGCAGACCTTTTTGCCAGATTGAAGCAACCGACAGTAGCTCCGGCACGTCTGTACTGTTACCGACCTTGGCATCACCTGGCTCCCGGCGAAGGAGCAGCGACTGTGACGAACCGATACGAGCGCATCAAGATGCAGCGCCGCATGCAACGCCGGATCCGCCTGGTGGTGGAGGAACGGCGGGTTGCCTTCGCGGCGGGTGACGTCGCGCCGGCCGTCGATCCGGAGGCGACGATGGAGATACCGCCGCAGGATCTGCCCCACGATCTGCCCGCCGCGATGGCGGTGGTGCCGCAGCGGGCGATCGGGCGTGTCACCGTACCCCTGATTTGAAGATCTTGAAGGTCTAGTCCGTTGCCAGCCAGCGGTAGAGCGTGGCGGAACCGTCGCGGATCTTGCCGATTTCGACGTGCTCGTCCGGCGCGTGCGCCAGCGCCGGGTCACCGGGGCCGTAATTGAGGGCCGGGATGCCGAGCGCGGCGAAGCGCGAGACGTCGGTCCAGCCGAGCTTGCCGGCCGGCTCGATGCCGACCGCCGCGAGGAACTCCCTGGCCGGCGCCGCGCTCAGGCCGGGCATCGCACCCGGCGCCGAGTCGGTGACCTCCAGCTCATAACCCTCGAAGACCTCGTGCAGGTGCGCGAGGGCCTGTTTCTCCGAACGGTCCGGGGCGAAGCGCAGGTTGACGTCGATCGAGCACTCGTCCGGCACGACGTTGCCCGCGATGCCACCGGCGATGCCGACCGCGCTCAAACCCTCCCGATAGGTGCAGCCGTCGATCGTCACGGCCCGTGGGTGATAGTCGGCGAGGCGCCGCAGCACCTCGCCCGCCGCATGGATCGCATTCTCCCCGCGCCAGGCCCGGGCGGTGTGCGCCCGCCGCCCACGGGTGTGCACCCGCGCCTGCATCGTCCCCTGACAACCCGCCTCGACCAGCCCGAACGTCGGCTCGAGGAGCACGGCGAAGTCGGCCCTCAGCCATTTCGGATGTGCCTCGGCCACCAGGTTGAGCCCGTTGAACTCCGACTCGATCTCCTCCGCCTCGTAGAAGAGGTAGGTGAGGTCGTAACGCGGGTCGGGCAGGGTGACCGCCAGGTGCAGGGCGAGCGCGACACCGGATTTCATGTCCGCCGTGCCGCAGCCGTAGATCAGGTCGTCGACGACGGTGGACGGCCAGTTGCCGTTGATCGGCACCGTGTCGAGGTGGCCGGCCAGGATGACCCGCTGCGCGTGGCCCAGTTTGGTCTTGGCCATCACCGTGTTGCCCAGCCGGCGAACGGTCAGGTGAGCGACCTGGCGGAGAACCTCCTCGACGCAGTCGGCGATCGCCTTCTCGTCGCGGGAGACGGACTCGATGTCAACCAGCGCGCGGGTCAGCACGACCGGGTCGAGCAGCACATCCGGGGTGAGCGGGTTGGCCATGTGCGCACCATACCGGGGGCATGTGACACCCCCGAGGCCTCATCCGAGGTCTAGTAGGGTGCGTGCGTGGAAACCGCGCTCTCGACTTCGCCCGCGTGGGGCATCGGCCTCGCCACCGTCACCGCCGAGGGGCAGGTTCTGGACACCTGGTTCCCCGCCGGGTTCCTGGGCCTGGGTGAGGAGCCCGCCGGCGCGCCCTCGCTCCCGGCCGGGCAGACCGGCCCCAAGCTGCTCCCCGGCCTCAGCACCGTCGAGGTCCGCGTCACGATCAAGTCGCTGGTCGACCCGATCGCCGACGCCTCCGACGCCTACCTCCGGCTGCACCTGCTCTCCCACCGCCTGGTCCAGCCGAACGCGCTGAACCTGGACGGCGTCTTCGGCAAACTGGCGAACGTGGCCTGGACCTCGGCCGGCCCGTGCCCGCCGGAGCGGGTCGACGAGCTGCGCTTCCTGGAGCGCGCCGCCGGCCGTCAGCTCGCCGTCTACGGCGTCGACAAGTTCCCGCGGATGAGCGATTACGTGGTCCCGTCCGGCGTCCGGATCGCCGACGCCGACCGGGTCCGCCTCGGCGCCCACCTGGCCTCCGGCACCACTGTCATGCACGAGGGCTTCGTCAACTTCAACGCTGGCACGCTGGGCACCTCGATGGTCGAGGGCCGCATCGTGCAGGGCGTGGTGGTCGGCGACGGCTCCGACATCGGCGGCGGATCGTCGATCATGGGCACGCTCTCCGGCGGCGGCAAGACGAAGATCCGCATCGGTGAGCGCAGCCTGCTCGGCGCGAACGCCGGTGTCGGCATCTCACTCGGTGACGACTGCGTCGTCGAGGCGGGCGTCTACATCACCGCCGCGTCGAAGATCTCCCTGCCGGACGGGCGTGTGGTGAAGGCCATCGAGCTGTCCGGAGTGAACAACCTTCTCTTCTGGCGCAACTCGATCTCGGGTGCGCTGGAGGCCCGCCCGCGTAAGGGCACCGGCATCGAGCTGAATACCGCGCTCCACACGAACGACTAGACGCCTTCCGGGGTCGAGGTCCGCCCGCGCCACCACTCGGTGACGCGGGCTCTCCCTTTCCCCGGCTGTCCCGGCTGGCGCTCAGTGGCACCTTTCCAGCCGAAACACCCCGCTGACACCCAGCTGGCCGTCCCGGCTGGCGCTCAGTGGCCCCTTTCCAGCCGGAACACCCCGCTGACAGCCAGCTGGCTGTCCCGGCTGGCGCGCAGTGGCCCTTTTCGGGCCGGAACACCCCGCTGACAGCCAGCTGGCCGACCCGGCTGGCGCACAGTGGCCCTTTTCGAGCCGAAACACCCCGCTGACAGCCAGCTGGCCGTCCCGGCTGGCGCTCGGTGGGGCCGACCCTCCGCTGTGAAAGGGCTAAACGCGCAGGGATGAGACGGCCGCCGCCCGTACGGCGGCCGTCAGCGTGTTCAAGGTCTCCGACTCGATGCGCCAGTACTGCCAGTAGAGCGGGACGTCGAGGTGCTCCCCGGGGCGGATGTTGACGTAGCGCCCGCTCTCCAGGTCCGGGCGGGCGTTCTGCTCCGGGACCATGCCCCAGCCGAGGCCGAGCCGAACGGCCTCGTTGAAGCCCGCCGCGCTCGGGACGTAGTGGATCCGCGGTTCCGGCCGGTCACCCAGGAACCGGTGCTGCAGGCGGTCCTTGCGGTTGTAGAGGAGCATCGGCGCCCGGCTCAGGTCGCTCGCGTCGAAGCCGGGAGCCGCGACCGGCAGGTACCGCATGGCACCGAGCAGCTCCACCCGGCATCCCTGGACGGCCACGTGGTCGGAGGTCACCGCGGCCATCACGGTGCCGGCTCTCAGCAGCTCGGCGGTGTGGTCCTGGTCGTCGGTGTGAACCTCGAAGGTCACTTCCGGCACCCTGGTGAGCACCGGCAGGAACCAGCTGTTCAATGAGTCCGCGTTCACCACGATCGAGAGCCGGGTGTCACCCCGGGCCTGGACGAGTGCTTCCCGTTCGAGGAGGGCCACCTGCCCGGCGAACCGGACCAGTGCCTGCCCGGCGGTGGTCGCCACGCACGGTTTGGCACGGCGCACCAGCACCTGCCCGACGGACTGCTCCAGCGCCTTGATCCGCTGGCTGACCGCTGAGGGTGTGACGTGCAGCGCACGCGCCGCCGCCTCGAAGCTGCCCAACTCGACCACGGCCTGGAACGTCTCCAGTTGAACCTGGTCCATGTTTAGCAATACTAATCCATCGTCAGAATGATTAGCTGGAGTGTGGGGAAGTCCGCCCGTAGCGTCGAGCCATGTTCGCCTCCGCTTTAGCCGGTTTTGCCGCGTCCGCCGTGCTGATCATCGCCATCGGGGCACAGAACGCCTTCGTCCTGCGCCAAGGATTGCGCCGGGAGCACGTACTCCCCGTGGTCTTGACCTGTGCTCTTTCCGATCTGGCCCTGATCTCCGCCGGCATCGCCGGCCTCGGCGCCGTCCTGACCGCTCAGCCCGGGCTGGTCGCCGCGATCCGGTGGGTGGGTGCCGTGTTCCTGTTCGGCTATGCCGCGCTCGCCGCGCGGAGGGCGCTGCGACCGCGGGCGCTCGACCCGGTCGGCAAGGCGCCGGCCACGCTGCGCGCCACGCTGTTGACCTGCCTCGCCCTCACCTACCTCAATCCGCACGTCTATCTCGACACCGTGTTGCTTCTCGGCTCGGTCGCGCAGCAGCACGCGCACCGCTGGATGTTCGGCGTGGGCGCTGCCGCCGCGAGCCTGATCTGGTTCACCGCGCTGGGCACCGGCGCACATCGCCTGGCCCCGCTGCTTGCCCGGCCCTCCGCCTGGCGCGTGCTGGATGCCCTGATCGCCGTGGTCATGTTCGGAATCGGCGTCACACTTGTCGTCCAGGCTTGACCGCCGGACCGGGTCGGCTCACCGGCGGGGCTTGACTCTCACCTTGGGGCAGAGTTCAGAGTGGGGCGAGTGATGAGCGAGATGCGAGGCATCGGCGAGGTTGCCCGAGCCAGTGGCCTGAGCGTCAGCGCGCTGCGGTTCTACGACGGTGCGGGCGTCCTGGTCCCGGCCGTCGTGGACCGGGCCACCGGCTATCGCCGATACACCGCGGATCAGATCAGAGCGGCGCGGCTCATCGCCGGGCTGCGGCGGGTGGGCATGCCGGTCGCCGAGATCGCCCAGGCGGTTCAAGACCTGCACAACCCCCCTTCTGTACGGGTGAAGCTCGACCGCCATCTGGATCGTCTCGAGTCCGGTCTGGCCGATGCCCGGCGTGAGCTCGTCCGCCTCCACTCACTGCTCGACCTTGAGGAGAAGCTGATGACCCGCGTCACCCTGACCGCTGCCGACCTGTCCGCCGCCCTCGACGCCGTTCGTTTCGCCGCGGCCGTCGCCGACAGCGAGATCCCGGCCGGTGTGCTGTTCGAGATCGTCGACGACGAGGTGACGCTCGTCGCCACCGACCGCTTCCGCCTTGCCGTCGCCACCGCTCCGGCCCAGGTCGAGGGTCCACCGGCCCGCCAGTTCCTCCCGCTGTCGTTCACCGACGAGCTGCGTTCGCTGCCGTCCGGCCCGGTCGTCCTGGACCTCGCCGCCGACCGGGTGTGCGCCCGGGCCGGCGACCGGACCGTCGACGACAAGCCGATCGACATGGACTTCCCCGACTACCGCCGCCTGCTGACCCCCGCCGGGCCGGCCACCCGTCAGGTGCCGGTGAGCGCCGCCGGCCTGCGCGAGCAGCTTGCCGCGGCGCCGGTGGTGGCCCGTGAGCACGAGGGCATGGCATATCCGGTGTCGATCCTCGGCCTCGATCCCGCGGGCGGCCTGCGCCTGGTCGCCGAGGGTGACTGGCAGGCGGACGGTGACGCCCACGTGGCCGTCAACCGCGAGTTTCTGCTCCAGGCGCTGGACGCCGGCGGCTCGGGGCAGCTGGTGCTGGAGCTCGACGGACCGGTCCGGCCGCTGGCGGTGCGCGTCCCCGGTGACGAGTCCCGATTCTCGATCCTCATGCCGGTCCGGCAATGATGCGGTTCGGACCGTTTTCGGGTGACACCGGAGGGCCGCTGGTAACCGTTCAGCCACAGTCCGGCACCGGTCCCGCATGGGACCTGGGATGGAGTCGCAGCTCGGGCCGAGGCCCGGCTACTTTTCCCCGTGTGCGCAGCAACCGGCAGGGGGACGAACTCAACGCCGCGGCTACCGGCGCCTCCATGACCGGGTGGGAATTCGCCTGGCTGGACGGCCTGGCCGTGGCGTCCGAGCCGTCCTGGTCGTACCCGGAGATGGCCCGCCCCCTGCTGCGCCGGGCGTTCAGCCTCCTCGACCTCGACACCGGCGGCGGTGAGCTGCTCGCCGAGCTGAGCCCGCTCCCACCGCACACGGTGGCGGTGGAGAGCTGGTCGCGCAACACTCCCGCCGCCCGCGAGCGGCTCACCCCGTTCGGCGTCTCCGTGCTGACCGAGCTGCCCGCCGGCGAGAACGAGTTCGACCTCGTCCTCAGCCGGCACGGCCGACTGCCTGCGCCGGACATCGCCCGGCTTCTGAAGCCCGGCGGCACCCTGCTCACCCAGCAGGTCGGCAGCGACGACCTCGCCGACCTGAACTCCGCACTCGGCGCACCACCCCCGCACCCGCGCCGCTGGGACGCCGAGGTCGCCGTCAGGGCACTGGAAGCGGCCGGCCTCCGGGTGACCGACGTGCGCGAGGAGCACCCGGCCGCCGTCTTCCGCGACATCTCCTCCGTGGTCCATCAACTGCGCACAGTGCCCTGGCAGGTCCGGGACTTCACCCCGCAGCGGTACGAACGGGCCCTCGCCCGCCTCTCGGCCACCATCCGGGCCCGCGGCGAGTTCACCGCGCGAGCACACCGGTTCCTCGTCCAGGCCCAGCGACCGACAGAGGCGTAAGGCGCAAGCCTCTTTCAGGGGATCCGCCGTTAATCCTTTGGTGTTTGCTACCCGGAAAATGTTACCCGGTCATTTGTTCCGGACCTTTGGTTTCACATTAAAGCTTCACGTTTCAAGTGTCTTCAGCGGCATTTCCGCCGACCTGAGACGGGCTCGGGCTTGCACCCTTCCGGTCGATCTGCCTGGCTTCCATTCACGCAGGTGGAAGCGTGTTCGGATGATCCGCTTCGGAGGGTGCTGAGCGCGGGTGGGCGGAGCCCGTCACGCCTGCGGGGTAACCGGAACGTCCCGGTGTCGCCACCGTCTCGCCTGCAACAGGTCGGCGATAAGAACGATCGCGGGGAATGCGCGATTCAGCCATCTTTGTCGCAGCGCCGGGACGCCTTGTGAGGCTCCCGGGACAACCGATTAACGACGCGCACCCCGTTCCGGTCGCTCTTGACCGAGCGGGAGTGAGCGCAAAGCTGACCCGTTCCAGGAGGAACATTCCCATGCGTAAGTTCACCAAGCGTTCCGCTGCCCTCATCACCGCCGGCGTCGTGGCTGTCGGCGGCGCCGGTGCGGCCTACGCTGCCTGGCTGCTGTCCGGGACCGGCACGGCATCGGCATCGGCAAGCGAGGTGCAGCAGCTGCAGGTCAGCGCCATCTCGGTGACCCCGGCGTTCTTCCCCGGCAGCACGAACAACCTGGTCTTCACGGTTACGAACCCCAACCCGTTCCCCGTCGAAGTCACCAGCATCACCGTGCCCGGCATTGCGAGCACCGTCGAGGACTCGGAGTGCGCCGATAACAACGTCACCTACGACCCGGCCCCGGCGGCAGCCGTCGATGTTCCGAATCTCGGGCCGGCGGGATCGGGGACGGCCGCGCAGACGGTCACGCTCACGGGTGCACTCGGCATGATCGACGACGCCCAGGACGGGTGCCAGGGCGTCGCGTTCGACTACAGCGTCACCGTCAGTGGGCAGAGCGCCGCTTCCTGATCATCAACTGCGGAGGGCGCCTCTACGGCGCCCTCCGTTCGCTCTTCACACAGACAGGAACGGCGACGTGCGCAGAACAACGCTGCGGGCTCGGCCCGTGTTCGCAGTAGTGGTTGCCACGGTGCTGGCCGCCACCGGCGGGGCCGCCTGGGCCATCTGGCGGACTGTCGGGTCAGAGGCCTCGACCACATTGGTGGACTCCACGATCGAGCTGCGACTCACCGCCCTCCCCCGCCCCAACGCTCCGTTGTATCCGGGTGCCAGGTCCGACCTTCGCGTGACCGTTCGGAACGACAATCCTTTCCCGGTCCGAATCGGTAGCGTCCGGCCCGGCAACGGCACGACCATGGTGGACGAGACCCATCGCAATGCCGGCTGCATCGTTACCGGCGTCTCCCTCACGGCGACCGGGTTCTCGGTCATCTGGAGGATTCCCGCCAAGGCGAGCAAGGAATTTCTGCTGGTGAACGCCATCCGGATGACCAACAACTCGGATTCCGCATGTCAGGGCGCTACTTTCAGCGTTCCCCTCATCGCGAGCGGGAGAAGCGATGCAAGCTGACCTTCGCCGGATGCGCGGATTACGGCGGCTGGTGGCCGGCGGAACGGCCGTGGCCTGCGTGTGGGTCGCGGCCGGTACGCGTACCACTGAAGTGGGTTTCGCCAACCGCTCGGCCTATACGTTCGGCGTCACCTCGACGCCGATGAAAGAACTTCATCCCGGCGCCGTCAGGCGCTCGAAGCTGACCGTCTCGAACCCCTACCCGTTCGCGATCGAAATTCGATCGATCACCGTCCGGCTCGCCTCGACGTCGAAGCGCAAGTGCAAGCCGACGTCGGCGAATCTCCGAGTCGGATCGCACCGGGGACGTCTGCCCATCACCGTGCCCGTGCGTGGCCGGAAGGCTGCTGGAGAGTTCGAGGTCACCATGCCGAACACGGCGGCCGACGCGTGCCAAAAGACCACATTTCGGATGGCGATCACCGCTACCGCTACACGGGCCAAGCGATGAAGCGGCGGACGGCGGCGACGATCGTCGTGGTCGGTGCGGCGGGGGCGCTTGCGGTGGGTGGTGGGCTCGCCGCCTGGGCTACCTGGTCGGTCGGCACCACCAACGGGCAGGCGGTGCTTGGAGCGGACACCCTGCCGACCGTGAAGAAACCGGACGCCGAGCTGAAGAACGAGGTCCCGCACATCTCCTGGGCCACGGCGAAGTTTCCCTCCGGGACGGCGGTCGGTGGCTACCTGGTGATCCGTCATGAAGGTGACCTCCGTACGGAAGCCTGCCGCACCAATGCCACGACGCTGACCTGCGCGGACCCGGCAGCCCAGCCGGAGCGCCCGCTGACCTACACCGTGCATGCGATCGCCGGGGACCTGTGGACCGGACCGGCGAGCCCGCCCAGCAACAAGATCACCCGACCGCCCGGCGCGGAGGTGCTTGTCGCCACGACGCCCGGACAGGCCGCGCTGTCCGCGTCGGCTCCGAGCGTCACCGCGCCGACGGCGTCCGCTTCGCCGTCTCCCACCTCGGTCTCACCCCAGGATCCGATGCCTCCGACGTCGACGGTCTCGAAGACGTCACCGGCCACCAAGACATCGCCGGCCACCGAGGACTCGAAGACTTCCGAGAGTTCGCCGACCGCGCAGACCGAGAGCACCCCCGCACCGGCGGACCCCAGCAGCGCCTACCCGGCAGCCGATCCCGCCGAATAGGCCCCGCGCGGCGCCCGAGAAAGCGCGGCGGACGTGTGGCCTGCTGGCGTCGGCCGGCCGATGCACGCCCTCACCTCGACTGTCACGGATTTGGGTGATGGGGGTGGTGGGCGCTAGGCGGGCGTCACGGCAGGGCTAACCGGTTACAGGTGTTCACCATGGTGGACGGGAGGTAGCGGCTATGTCCGATTCCGTCACTCGGCAGAGGTCGGCCGGATGGGCATACCTGTCCGATTTATGCGCTGGAAGGGCGGACGGAAAACCGATCACATCGGACATCTCTATCGGGGAACGTTGTATGAGCGCCGAACAGGCATCATTTTCGCCGGCCTTCGAGGAGGAGCGAGCCGCATGACCGACCTGAGCTTTCCAGCCGCGGCCGCCGCTGTGGAGACCATCTCGTGAATCGGCGTGACGTGCTGACCAGTCAGCGTGACAAGGTTCCCGACCTGCACATCGAGCTCGAGACCGCGGATCACGAGGAGCCGACCTGGGAGGTCTACCGGCCGGGGACGCCTCGGCGCCGGTTCGACCGCCGGGCTCGGATGATTCTTACCGTGGCGGCGGTCGCGGCGCTGCTGGCGAACGCGGGGGCCGCCTGGGCGTACTGGCGGTTCAACGGGCCGGGCGAGCCGGCGCAGGCTGCCGGTGCCGTCTTCGAGCTGGCGATGCACGGCAGCTCGGGCGCCGAGCACCGGCTGCGGGCCGGCGAGACCGGTGATCTCACGCTGACCGTTACGAATCAGCATGCGGTACCGATCCGGGTCACCTCGATCAGGCGGGGGGCGGGGCCGGTGGTCGTGGACGAGGCGCACCGGGACGCGGGTTGTGTGAGGCCCGCGGTGGAGATCACCCGGTCGAGTTTCCCGGTCTCGTGGGAGGTCCCGAAGAACACGATCGGGGCGTTCGTCCTGCCTGGCGCGCTGACGATGCGGGCTGCTGGACCGGCTGCGTGCCGCGGGGCGACCTTCACCGTGCCGATTCAGGCCAGGGCGGAGCGTTCCTGAGGTTTCCGGGCCGCGGGACCGGTCAATCACATCGGCATGAGCAGGATCTCGGTGGTGACCGGCGCGAGCGCCGGAATCGGGCGGGCGGTCGCCCGCCGGCTGGCGGCCAGGGGCGACGCGGTGGCGTTGCTCGCCCGCGGCGAGGAGGGTCTCGAGAAGGCGGCAGAGGATGTACGCCGAGCCGGTGGCACCGCTCTCCCCATCTCGGTGGATGTCGCCGACTACGCCGCGGTGGACGACGCCGCGGCCCGGGTCGAGAAGGAACTCGGCCCGATCGACCTCTGGGTCAACGACGCGTTCTCCAGCGTCTTCGCCCCGTTCGAGCAGATCACGATGGACGAGTTCGCCCGCACCACCGAGGTGAGTTACCTCGGTTACGTGTACGGCACCCGCGCGGCCCTGACCCGGATGCGCCCTCGCGACCGCGGCGCGATCGTCCAGGTCGGATCCGCCCTGGCGTACCGCGGTATCCCGCTGCAAAGTGCCTACTGCGGTGCGAAGCACGCGGTGCAGGGCTTCACGGAGTCGCTTCGTGTGGAGCTGCTCCACGAGAAGAGCAACGTGCACGTCACGATGGTGCAGATGCCGGCGGTGAACACACCGCAGTTCCGGTGGGTGCTGTCCCGCCTGCCCCGCGAGGCACAGCCGGTACCGCCGATCTACCAGCCGGAGATCGCCGCGAAGGCTGTCCTGTACGCGGCCGACCACCCGAAACGCCGTGAGTACTGGGTCGGCGGCTCGACCGCCCTGACCCTCGCGGCCAACGCTGTCGCCCCGGGGCTGCTGGACCGTTATCTGGCTCGGCAGGGCTACGACAGCCAGCAGACCGGCGACTCCCGGGATCCTCGGGAGCCGGCGAACCTCTGGTCGCCCGCCGACGGCAAGGACGGTTCGGACGCGGGGGCGCACGGCGAGTTCGACGACCAGGCCAAGAGCCGCAGTGCCCAGCTGTGGGCCTCGCAGCACCACGGTCTGCTGGCCTCCGTCGCCGGCGGCCTCCTCGTCACCGCCGGCGCCGCCTGGGCCGCCACCCGCCGCTGACCCGAGTCCCCACTGGGCGGTCAGCCCAGCTGGGCCTCAGCGGGGCCTCCTGCCCGATTTGTGACCGCTGAGCGCCAGCCGGTCAGCCAGCCGGCCCAGCTGGCGCCCAGCGGGGCCCCGCGCCCGAAATGTGACCTCTCAGAGCCAGCCGGTTTAGCTGTCAGGCGTTGATGCGGTGGCGGGGGATCGGGCGTTCGATGGTGGCAGGGTCGACCACGACCGCGTTGGTCAGCACCGTGCGGGCGCGCTCGGTCGCCGTACGGGTCAGCCGCCCGTCATGACTGGCCGCCTCGATCCCGTCCGCGATCACCTTCGCCGTGGCATCGCCGTAGGTACGGGCATCGTGGATCTCCCGCTCGTGCATGAGGTACGCCTCGTGCTCCCGCAACCGGGCACCCCGCGCCTCCGCCCGCTCGTACGCGTTGCCCCGGGACACGAACTTCAGCCCGATGGCCGCGCAGTCCAGAGCCACCAGCAGCAGGGCGATGCCGAGGTAGAACAGCCCGATGCCCCAGAAGTCCGCGGTGACCAGGTGCCACATGGCCGCTGTACGGGCACCGAATCCGGCGTCCGCCCGTACCACAGCGGCGTTTTCCTCCCGCGCCGAGCTGATCTGCTCACCCAGCCTGGCCTGCTCCTGTGCCCGGGCTGCGCGAAGCGCGCCCTGCTCCTGCCGCAGCACGGCGGCCTGTTCGTCCAGTGACGCGGCCTCGCCGTCCAGCGTCCGGGACCGGCGCACCAGGTTGTCGCAGTAGCCGCCACGAGGACACCCCGGGCTGTGCGTGACACCGGAGCCCCGCGAGTCGGCGAGGGCCTGCCGGTAGAGCAACCGGGCGTCGTCCCGCTTCTCGGACGCGCGGTCGCTCAGCGAGCGCACCGCGGCGTCGTCACCCGAGGTCTCCTTGCGCAGCTCGGCGAGGCGAGCCGTGTAGGCCGCCACCGCGCCGGCGGAGTCCAGCCGGTCGAGCTGGGCGCTCTGCACCGTGGCGAGCCGCGCGTCGATCTCGCCGCGGTACCGGGCCAGCATCAGCGGTTCGGTGATCACCACGGCGAAGAGCAGGGCCAGGCCGAGCCGGCCGAGATAGAGCCCGAGCGTAGGAGGGCGCAGCAGGTGCCGCGGGTCCGCCGAGTCGAGTTGTTCGTAGCTGATCGCCACCCGGCCGACCACCGCCCGGTCGTAGGCGACGACACCGATCGCCACCAGCGGCCCGACGAGCCACTGGTACCAGGGATGTGCGTAGCCGGTGCTGGCGTCGATGAACGCCGCACCGCCCACCGTCGCGTAGACGAAGTAGAGGAGGACGAAAACGCCTATTGATCGATATAGAACGCGATCGGAGTGCGTGGTCACACTTGCCGGATTCACGTTCGCCACCCGCAGCAGCAGGTGCCCCAGGCCCTTGCGCATGCTGCGAGTCTTGCCGACCAGCCACCCGCCCGTTCACAAAATGGGCGGATCAGGCAGGTGCGCCACGTCCCAGGACGGTCGGCTCGGTGATGGTGACCCGCAGCAGGACCCGCGCCTCCACGGTCTGCTGCTGCGGGAACAGATCAAAACCGGTCGCGGCGTCGGCAGCCTCGGCCGCACCGAACGCACCGAACGCACCGCGCATCATCGGGTGCGCGCCACCCGCCTCGGCGTCGGCGATCTCCACGATCCGGTCGATCTCGCTGCCGACGGCGGCCGCGTACTCCCGGGCACGGTCGAGGGCGTCGGCGACCGCCTCGCGGCGCACATCGGCGCCCGCACGGCTGCCCCGGCGCAGCTGCCACCAGGGCCCGGAGACCGAGGCCGACTCGCGGGCGGCGATGTCGGCCAGGAGCATCCCGAGCGCGGCGAAATCGGTCGCCGTCACCGTCGTGGCGACACTTCCGGCGTACGACGTGACGCGCTCTCCCCCTCGTTTGAACTCGGGGTAGACCTGAACGCCGGCGGTCTCGCGGCGTTCGATGGCGGGACCGTACCGATCCAGGATCGTGCCGATCTCGGCGGCCCGCTGCGAGAGCCGGGACAGCACCACCGCCCGATCGCGGTCGGCGGCGGACACCACGACCGAGAAGACCGCCTGCTCGGGCGGCACCTCCCGGTGCGCTTCACCGTGGACGACCACGATCGGACCGGTCACGGCGTCAGTCCGCGAACGGCTCGGCGAGCCGGTCGGCGGCCGCGGCCACCCGCTCGTCGGTCGCGGTCAGGGCGATCCGCACGTGGCGTTGCGCCGCCGGGCCGTAGAACGCGCCCGGAGCGGCCAGGATGCCGCGCTTGGCGAGCCGGTCCACGGTGGCCCAGCAGTCCTCGTTCCGGGTGGCCCACAGGTAGAGGCCCGCCTCCGAGTGGCTGATGTCGAAACCGGACTTGACCAGGGCTGACCGCAGGGTGTCGCGGCGTGCCGCATACCGCGCGCGCTGCTCGGCCACATGGGTCTCGTCGCCGAGCGCCGCAACCATGGCCGCCTGCACCGGTGCCGGGACGATCATCCCGGCGTGTTTGCGTACGGCGAGCACCTCACGAACCAGGGCCGGATCGCCGCCCAGGAACCCGGCGCGGTAACCGGCCAGGTTGGACCGTTTGGAGAGCGAGTGGACAGCCAGTACACCGGTGTAGTCGCCGCCGGTCACCTGGTCGTCGAGCACCGAGACCGGCGTGGACTCCCAGCCGAGTGAGACGTAGCACTCGTCGCTGACCACGATCACGCCGCGCTCCCGCGCCCAGGAAACCACCTTGCGCAGGTGCTCGACGGGAAGGACCCGGCCGGTCGGATTGGACGGTGAGTTGATCCAGATCAGCTTCACCCGGCGGTCGGGGCCGAGCGCGGTGAGCGAATCGGACCGGATCACCTCGGCGCCGGCGAGACGGGCACCCACCTCGTACGTCGGGTAGCAGACGGCCGGAATGACCACCACGTCGCCGGGACCGACCCCGAGCAGCGTCGGCAGCCAGGCGACCAGCTCCTTCGAGCCGATCGTGGGCAGCACGCCGAGCTCACCGGAGGCGCGGCACTCCCGTGCCAGCCAGCCGGCGATGGCGGCGCGCAGCTGCGGCGTGCCGGCCGTCAGCGGGTAACCGGGTGCGTCCGAGGCATCAGCGAGGGCCTGCCGGATCACCTGCGGAACCGAGTCGACGGGTGTGCCGACCGAGAGGTCGACGATGCCGTCCGCGTGTGCGGCGGCGATCGCTTTCGCCGGCTCCAGCAGGTCCCAGGGGAAGTCCGGCAGGGCCGACGACCGAGCGTTCAGTGCCCTTCCCCACGCGGAGGCTGACCGACGATGAACGGGGTGTCCTTGTCGATCTTGCCAACCTTGGACGCTCCACCGGGCGAACCGAGATCCTCGAAGAACTCGTAGTTCGCGTTGGTGTAGTCCTTCCACTGGTCCGGGACGTCGTCCTCGTAGAAGATCGCCTCGACGGGGCAGACCGGCTCGCAGGCCCCGCAGTCGACGCACTCATCGGGGTGGATGTAGAGCATCCGGTTGCCCTCATAGATGCAGTCGACAGGGCATTCCTCGATGCACGCCTTGTCGAGAACATCGACGCAGGGCTCAGCGATGATGTAAGTCACGGGTCTTTCCCTTCAAAGCCACGCCGCGGGGACCGCGCACGACAAATTGCAGAGCCTAGTATTCCCCGCCTAAGGAGGTAATGCGTGCTCCGACAGCAGGATGTGGGACACCGGGTGGTGGTACGGCGAATTGTAGGCGTAACCGGGGAGCGCACGCTCTTCGCGGATGCGCTCGGCGAGCTTGTCGACCTCACCGAGACCGATCTCACACTCGCCACCGCCAAGGGGACCCTGCGCGTACCGCTCACAGAGGTGCACCGGGCCAAGCGGGTTCCGCCCGCCCGTCGCGCCCGGGCCGCCGAAGTGACGGCGCTCGAACTCGCGGCCGACGAGGCCTGGCCCGCACCGGTCCGCTCCCGGCTCGGTGGCTGGATTCTGCGGGCGGCGGACAACTGGACCGGCCGGGCCAACTCCGCGCTCGCCGTGGGCGATCCGGACCGTCCGCTGGAGGCCGCCATCGACGCGGTCGTCCGCTGGTACGGCGAGCGCGGTCAGCAACCCCTGATCAACGCGCCGATGCCGCTCGCCGCACCGGTAAACGCCGCTCTCGACGAGCGGGGCTGGACCGCCCGGCCGCTGACCCTCGTGCAGACCTCGATGCTGGCACCGCTGCTGGCCGCTCCGGCACGCACCGACCTCCCGCCGGTCGACCTGGCCGACTCACCCACCGACGCGTGGTACGCCATGGTCGCCGAGCACAAGGGCACCCTGCCCGGAACCGCACTGCGCATCCTCAACGGCGTACCGGAGAAGGTCTTCGCGGCCGTGCGCGACGCGGACGGTGACCTGCTCGCGGTGGCTCGCGGTGCGGTGACCGGGCCGGACCGCTGGCTGGGCCTGTCGCTGGTGCAGACCGCGCCGGCCGCGCGGCGCCGCGGCCTGGCGCAACACGTCGCCCGGGCGGTTGCCGGCTGGGCGGCGCAACGTGGCGCCACCCGCGCCTATCTACAGGTGGAGGAGCGCAACACGGCCGCTGTCACGCTGTACGGCCGGATGGGCTTCACCACCCACCACACCTATCTGACCCGGGAAGCGCCCGGCTCTTAACGCCGGACCACGCGGCGCGGGCGGGTGACCCTGGCCTGCGTGTACGCCTTGAGGGACTTCGAGCGGTAGTCGCGGCCCAGCATCACGGCGGTCCAGAAGCCGAGGAGCGTACCGAGGAGCGCGCAGCCGGTGTAGAGCCAGATCTGCGCGAAGAAGTCGCCGGCACCGTTCGTGAACGGGCCGTTGCCGCTGACGAACGGACCGACCAGAACGGTCAGCAGCATGCCGGCGAGCGCGCCGAAGCCGACGTCGGGCAGCCAGTCACCCGGTTTCTGCTGCTGGCACCGAAGGAACGTGAGGACGCCGAGCACGAGCGCCACCAGCGCGAACATGATGATGGTCGCCCAGTTCTGCGCGGAGTCGGCATCGTCGAAACCGATCCGGACCACCAGCCGGGCCACCGCGTTGATCGCGAAAAGTGCGATCGCCAGCACCGTGATCCGGAACCAGCGCTGTTGCCTCATCCAGTCCTCCCGCTGTTGTCATCCCCGTGCGAATGTGGCCGGGATCGTAACGCCTCACGCACGCGTGGTGCTCGATCTCCCGGCCATCTTCGCGGATGGCGCGCGGCGATTCCTAGATGCTGCCTGAGAGTCGGCTGTCAGTCCGTCTCGGCGGCGCGGATTTCAGGATCATCCGGTACGAGTAGACGGCGAACGTCAGGCTCCCCACCAGGATCATCACGACGGCCACCCAGTTCTTCCCGCCGATCAGGTAGTCCCCCTCGGCGGTCCGGGTGCCGGCGGCGGCGAGCATCAGCAGCGTCCAGAGTGCCCACGGCGGGCCGAGCGCCCATCGCCGGCCCGTGGTGGTGACCGCGAACCAGGAGATCAGGAGGTTCGCTCCGACCGCCACCAGGATCGCCAGCGGCACCGCGGCGCCGCTGCCGGTCCACGGCGAGCGCCCGGCGAACAGCTCGGCGAACCCGCCGACACGCAGGGCGCTGAGCTCGATCTCGATGAGAGCGGTGACCACGGTGGCCACGATCGCGACCGTGACACCGGCGACGCGCACGACGACGTCCCAGCCGGCCCACGGCTCGCGCCGCACGACCTCCTCGGTCGCGGGCTCGGGTGTCGCGGGCTCGGGTGTCGCGGGCTCGGGTGTCGCGGGCTCGGGTGTCGCGGGCTCGGCCATCGGCTTGGTCTCGGTCTGCTGCTCGGTCATCGGCTCGCGGCGTCCGCGGTCACTGACTCACCTATCTCCAGGCCGCTGAAGAGGTCGTCCTCCCAGCGGTACGGTCCCGAGCCGGGACCGCGCTCACCCTTGACCAACGTGTAGTACTCCACGCCCATGAACTCGCCGCCGAAGTCGCCGGCGATCCCGTAGAGCCAGGAGTTGTCCGGGATCTGGGAGGCGTGGGCGCGCATGGCAGCCGTCTTCTTCGCAGAGTGGTCGGTGCCGTCGATGCGCGCGGCGATCTGGTCGTCCGGCGTGCCGAACGGCAGGTCCTCCGGGGTCTGCACCTCGGCGAACGGGTTGCCCTCGGACTCCCGGAAGGCCTCCATGCCGTCGTGCAGCACGCTCAGCGGCGTCGCCGTCCAGTAGATCTTGGCGGGACCGTCCGGGCCGGCCAGCTCGGCGGCGCGCATCGCGACCCGGTGGGCCTGGATGTGGTCCGGGTGGCCGTAGAAGCCGTTCTCGTCATACGTGATCATGACCTGCGGCCGCACCTCGCGGATGATCTCCAGCAGGTGGGCGGCGGCCTCGTCCAGGTCGGCCCGCCAGAACGCCCGCGGGTGCTCGTTGGTCGGCAGGCCCATCATGCCGGAGTCGCGATAGCGGCCGGGGCCGCCGAGCATCCGGTGATCAGTCACGCCGAGCGCGGCACAGGCCCGCTCCCACTCGACCAGCCGGTAGCCACCGAGCTGGTCGGCCTGCCCGGCGGCGAGCTGCGCGAGCTCCGGCACGTGGATCTCGCCCTCCTCACCCAGGGTGCAGGTCACCAGCGTCACGTGGGCGCCGGACGAGACGTAGTGCGCCATGGTGGCGCCGGTCCCGATCACCTCGTCGTCGGGGTGGGCGTGCACCAACAGCAGTCGGCGGGAAGGCAGCTCTTCGCTAGCGGTCACGGCCGATACTGTACGCGCGACCACCGACGAGTTCGCTCGACGAGCCCACGGTTTGCCCCGCGCGAGGCGGTCTTGATCAGCGATGCTGAGAGGCGTGGAGTACCCCGGACCCGGGCACGGCGGCCCGCACACCGTGACGATCGGCGCCGACGGCGCGCGGATCCTGTTCCTGCGTTCCAGCGGACCCGCCGACCCGGACGACTCGCTGTGGCACCTCGACCCGGCCGCCGGGACGGAACACCTGGTCGCGGCGGGGCCGATCCGGTCGTACGCGGCCGATCGTGAGGCGCGGACGGTGGCGTTCGCCCGCGACGGCCGGCTGTTCCGGGCCGATCTGATCGAGGGCACGGTCACCGAGGTACCGACCGCCGGGCCGGTGCACGACCCGCGCCCGGACCCGGACGGCCACGCCATCGGCTACGTCATCGACCAGGGCGGCTCGGCGGCGCTGCGGGTGGCCGGGCCGGACGGCGACCGGCTGCTCGCCGGCGAACCGGGCAACGCCTGGCGGGAGCACTGCGGCACGATCTCCTGGGGCGTGGCCGGGGCGGGATCGGCCGAGTTCGGGCGTACGCGCGGCTGGTGGTGGGCGCCGGTCGGGCGGCAGATCCTCGCCGTGCGTACGGCCAAGGCGTCCAGCCTGCACCTGCTCGACCTGGACGACGGCTGGGTCGACGTGCACTGGGACCGGGAGACGTACCCGTACCTGGCCCAGGTGCACTGGCAGGGCGGCGGGCCACTGATCACCGTGTTGCGCCGCATGCAGCAGCACGGCCTGGTGCTCTCGGTCGACCCGCGCACCGGCGAGACCCAGGTGCACGCCGAACTGGCCGACGCCCGATGGGTGGAGCCGGTACCGGGAACTCCGCTGCACCTTCCGGACGGCCGGGTGCTCGTCGGCGGCGAACTCGCCCACGACGGCTTCGACGCCCGCTGCCTCTTCGCCGACGGCAGCCTGCTCACGCCGCCCGGCCTCTACGTGCGCAGGGTGGCGGGGACACTGCCCCGCGAGGGCGGACCGGCCGGCGCGCCCGATCTGATCGTCGAGGGCAGCCTGGGCGACCCGGCGACCCGCGAGGTCTTCCGGGTGCGCACCTCGCTGGGCGGCGGCGGGCCCGAGATCACCCGTCTCCCGATCCGATGCGCGCCGGAGGGCGTCACCGTCGGCGCCGACCTGATGGTGGCCGGGGAACAGGTCTGGCGCGGGGAGAACCGGGTGGCGACTCTGCGGACGTTCGCGGCGGCGTTGCCGTACCGCCCGGAACCGATCCTGCAGCGAGTCACCGATCGCCGGCTGCCCGCCGCCGTGCTCTATCCCTCCGGCTACGTCGCCGGCACCCGCCTCCCGGTCCTGGTCACCCTCGGTGAGGGACCAGGCAACCAGCAGGTGTGGACTCAGGCTTCAGCCTGGCAGGAACGCCAGTGGTGGGCCGACGCCGGCTTCGCCGTCGTGAGCATCGATTCTCGGGGTACGCCTGGCGTGGCGCCCAGTTTCGAGAAAGCGGTGCACCGGCGCCTCGCCGACCTGGTCCTCGCCGACCAGGCCGAGGCACTGACCGCGCTGGTCGGCAAACACCTGGACCTGGACCTGACCCGCGTCGCGGTCCGCGGGCACGGTTTGGGCGGCTGGCTGGCGGCGCTCGCGGTGCTGCGGATGCCGGAGGTCTTCCACCGCGCTGTCGCCCGCGAACCGGTGATCGACTGGACCGCCCTGCCCGCGCCGCTGGCCGAGCGCTACCTCGGCGACCGGACCGACTCGCCCGAGGTCTACGACCACCACAGCCTCGCCGAGGCGGGCTCGTCCCCGGACGTCCTGCTGGTCGGCGCGGAACTCCCCGGCTTCCCGTCGGTCCCCTCGGCCTCCCCCACCGACGAGCTGTCCTTCCTCCGAGGCAACGCTTGATACCTAGTCGCTGGGAAGCTTGCTCAGCGCCCAGTCGGCATGCGACAGTCGGGCGAACCGACGGGAGCTGCCATGACGATCGTCCTCGTCCTCGACAACAGGCCCCTCACCGAGGCGGAGTTCCTGGCCATCTGCGAAACGCCCGAACGCATCGAGCTTTTCGACGGGAGCCTCTACATAACCGCCGATCCAGCACCACTCCACCAGCATTTCTCCGCGATGCTGGCGATGGCGCTACGGCCCGCCGCCGAGAGGGCCGGGCTGCACGTCCTCCGGGGAGCCAACGTCCGTCTCCGCCCGAACCGCGTCCCGATCCCCGACCTGGTTCTGACCGCGGCCATCGACTTCGGCGAGCCCGTCGTCGACGGATCGGCAGTGCGTCTGGTGTGCGAGGTTCTGTCGCCGCACAATGCAGCCATCGACAGGGTGCTCAAGATGCACTACTACGCGGCCGCCGGAATCCCTTGGTACCTGCTTGTGGACCCGAACACCGGGACACTGCAGCTGTTCGAGCTCGTCGGCGAGATCTACAAGGAGCACTCGGCCGGCACCCCCGGCGTGCCGCTGCGGCTCAGTGATCCCGTGGTTGTCTCGATCGATCCGGCGGAGTTGCTTCCGCCTTCCTGAAGTTGTCGCACCCGGCGCTTAGGGTCGTGGGCATGAGCCACTTCGATGAGGCGGGGGCGGCGGTGCAGGCCGCGCTCGAGGCCGGTGCGCGCTATGCGGACGCGCGTGTCATGGTGCGGCGCACCGAGGCGATGTCGGCACGTGACGGTGACGTCGAGGACCTGGGGTTCGACGAGAGTGCCGGCCTGGGTGTGCGGGCGCTGGTCGGTTCGAGTTGGGGCTTCTACGCCGTACCCGATCTCTCTGAACCGTCCGCACGCGCGGCCGGGCGCCGGGCCGCTCAGATCGCCGCCGCCAGTGCCACCGTGCCCGGCCGCCCGATCGACCTGGTCCCGGCGCAGGCCGGGGTCGCGAGCTGGGCGAGCGACTGCGTGATCGACCCGCTCGGTGTCCCGCTCTCCGCCAAGGGTGACCTGCTGGTCCGGGCCACCGTCGCGGCCAAGGAGGCGGGCGCCGACCAGGCCGAGGCCAACTACGCGATCTGGGACACCCGCAAGTGGTTCGTCTCCAGCGAGGGACACCGCGTCGACCAGCACATCCGCGAGTGCGGCGCGGGCGTCACCGCGATCGCGGTCGGCGACGGGGAGATCCAGCGGCGGTCCTGGCCGTCGCACCGGGGGCAGTTCGGCACCCGCGGGTGGGAGCTCGTCGAGGAGCTGGACCTGGTGGGCAACGCACCGCGGATGGCCGAGGAGGCGCGTGCACTGCTAACCGCACCGCTCTGCCCCTCCGGGGAGACCGACCTGGTGCTCGGCGGCGAGCAGCTGGCCCTGCAGATCCACGAGTCGGTCGGCCACGCCATCGAGCTCGACCGGATCCTCGGTTGGGAGGCCGCGTTCGCCGGTACCAGCTGGCTCGACCTGAGCCGGCTCGGTTCCCTGCGCTACGGATCCGAGCTGATGAACATCACCATCGACCCGACGTTTCCCGGCGGGCTGGGCAGCTTCGGCTTCGACGACGAGGGCACGCCGGCGGCCAAACGGCACGCGGTCCGGGACGGGATCTGGGTGGGCGTGCTGGCCGGGCGTGACTCGGCGGCGATGGCCGGCCTGGACTACGCGGGCAGCGTCCGGTCCGACGGGTGGTCCCGGCTGCCGATGGTCCGGATGACGAACGTCGGCCTGGAGCCCGGGCCGCACACCCTCGACGAGATCATCGCGGCCACCGACGACGGTGTCTTCATGGACGTCAACCGCTCCTGGTCGATCGACGACCGGCGGCTCAACTTCCAGTTCGGCTGCGAGATCGGCTACGAGATCAAGAAGGGGAAGCTGGGCCGGATGCTGCGGAACCCGACCTACACCGGGATCGGGCCGAAATTCTGGCAGTCGATGGACATGCTCTCCAGCGAGACCATCGCGTGGGGCACACCGAACTGCGGCAAGGGCCAGCCCGGCCAGATCGGGCACACCGGGCACCCGGCAGCGCCGGCCCGGTTCACCGGGGTGCGAGTGGGGGTGCGCGGATGAGCGGCATGTCGAGCGGCCGGGCCGGGACCGAGTTGGAGCTCGCGGCGCGGGTCGTGCAGCTGGTCCGGGAGGTGGCCGGGCCGTCGGCCGAGGCGGAGGTCGTGGTGCGGCACGACGCCGAGGCGCTGACCCGGTTCGCCAACTCGATGATCCACCAGAACGTGGCAGCGGCGACCACCGGCGTGCGGCTGCGGCTCCACCTGGACGGGCGGACGGCGGGCGGGTCCACCACGGTGACCGGCGCCGACGGGTTGCGCGCCCTGGTGGAGCGGACCGTCGCGGCGGCCCGGCTCAGCCCGGCCGACCCCGCCTGGGCGGGCCTGACGCGCCCGGCGGCGCTGCACGTCTCGGCCGGCCATCCCGGGTCCGGTGACCGGTCCGGCCTGGCGTTCGGCTTCGACGAGGCCACCGCGCGGGCCAACCCGGCCGACCGGGCCGAGCGTGTGCGCGACTTCGTGCAGGCGGCCGAGGGCCTGGAGACAGCCGGTTACTGCCGGACCGTCTACGTCTCGGCGGCCTTCGCGAACACCGCTGGGCAGGCCGTGGAGGGGCGCACCGCCGAGGCGGCGATGGACGGCATCGCACGGGCCGGTGGAGCCGACGGCGGCCCAGGGGCTGGGGGCGGTGGCCTGCGGGCTGGGGGCGGTGGCCTGCGGGCCGGGAGCGGCGGCAGCGGCGCTGACGGTTTCGACGGTGGTCTGCGGGCAGACGGTGTTGCGCGGCTGGCCGCGGCACGTCTGAGCGGGCTGGACGGCGCGGTGCTGGGGGCTCGGGCCGCGGCCAAGGCGCGGGCGGCACGGCAGCCGATCGAGTTGCCGCCGGGTGAGTACGAGGTGGTCCTCGAGCCGGACGCGGTCAAGGACCTGATGGAGAACTTCGCGACCTTCGGCTTCAACGGCAAGTCCTGGGTGCAGCGGCAGTCGTTCGCCAAGATCGGTGCGCAGCAGTTCGACCCGTCGATCACCATCGTGGACGATCCGCTCGGCAGCCGCGGTGAGCCGGCGCCGGGCCTGCCGTTCGACGACGAGGGCACGCCTCGGCGGTCGCTGGTGCTGGTCCGGGAGGGTGTGACCAGCGCAGTCGCCCACGATCGGACCTCCGCCGCGCAGGCCGGGACGGAGTCGACCGGGCACGCATCCGCCTACTCCCGGTCGTGGGGTCCGCAAACCGGTCACCTGCGCCTGGAGGCGGCCGAGGTGCCGGCCACCGGGGTCATCGGCGTCAGGGACGGCGGCGCCGGAAGCGGCGGGGCCAGCGGCGGTGGGGGCCTTGGTGGCGGCGGCCTTGGCGGCAGCGTTGGTGGCGGCGGCACTGGCGGCAGCGTTGGTGGCGGCGGCAGCGGTGTTGGGGGCGGAGCTGGGGATGGCGGCGGGGCAATTGCGGAGTCGGCGCGGCCGCTGGTGGGGCGGATGCGGCGGGGGTTGCTGGTTACCGACCTCTGGTACACGCGGGTGCTCGACCCGAAGAGCCTCGTGGTGACCGGTCTGACCCGCAACGGTGTGTGGCTCGTGGAGGACGGCGAGATTGTCGCGGCGGTGGGGAACCTGCGGTTCACCCAGTCCTATCCGCAGGCGCTCGGGCCGGGGCGGGTGCTCGGTGTCGGGTCCGAATCGGTGTTGCTTCCGGAGTCCTGGGGGCGGGCGCGGTATGCGGCCCCGGCACTACACCTGGCCTCGTGGAACATTACCGGGAACGCGTCCGGTTAGGGTCCGCCTGACCTATACATGAAGATCCACTAGCCCATCGGTGGTGATCTACGTAGGCCGGGATGATGATTTTGTGACGCGCTGGGCATCCCGGCCCGCAAAGCGTCGGACATTCGGCGTAACGTGTGCCCCACATCACTGTCGCTCGACGACTATGACCCGGGGCACCACTGTGTCCTGAGCCAGGCGGCGGCGCGTCGGTGATAGCACTGCGACTGTGACGACACTGCGGCTGTGACGACGGCACGCGTCGGTGACGACATGCGGCCGTGACAGCCACGCGGCTGTGACGGCACGGCCAGGACGGCACGATCAGGGAGATGGAATGACGACGGCAATGAGGCCGGGCGCCGGCCGAGCGCGTGCGGCCATCGCGGCGAAAACGCTGCGGACCGACCGGTGGTGGCTTGCTCCCCTGGTCACCTTCGTCGGGCTGGCGGCCTGGGTCACCTACGCCACCGTCCGCGTGTTCATGCACGACTATTTCTTCGTCGAGCAGTACCACTACTTGACGCCGTTCTACTCGCCCTGCCTCACCGACCTGTGCGGTCCGGCGGCGATGTTCGGGACTCCGCTCCCCAGCTTCTTCCTGCTCCCCGAAGCGGCGCTCACGCTGCCGTTCCTGCTGCTCTTCCGGCTGACCTGCTATTACTACCGCAAGGCGTACTACCGCGCGTTCTGGCTGTCACCGCCGGCCTGCGCGGTGCCGGACGGGCACGAGAAGTACTCGGGTGAGACCCGCTTCCCGCTGATCTTCCAGAACGCTCACCGGTATGCGTTCTACGCGGCGGGGATCATCTCGATCATCAACACCTGGGACGCGATCATCGCCTTCCGCAGCGGTGACGAGTTCGGATTCGGCCTCGGCAACGTGATCCTGGTGGTCAACGTGGTGATGCTCTGGGCGTACACGTTGTCCTGCCACTCCTGCCGGCACATCGCCGGTGGCCGGTTGAAGCACTTCTCCCGCCACCCCGTGCGATACCGCTTCTGGACGTTCGTCTCCAAGCTCAACACCCGGCACATGCAGCTCGCCTGGATCACGCTCGGCACGCTGGCCCTGACCGACTTCTACATCATGGGCCTTGAAATCGGCTGGTTCTCCGACCTGCGCTTCATCAACTGAGGGGCCCACGATGACCACCACGATCGAACGACACCAGTACGACGTCGTCGTGATCGGGGCCGGCGGCGCCGGCCTGCGTGCGGCGATCGAGGCCCGGATGGCCGGCAAGCGTACGGCGATCATCTCGAAGTCACTGTTCGGCAAGGCGCACACGGTGATGGCCGAGGGTGGCGCCGCCGCGGCGATGGGGAACGTGAACAGCCGCGACAACTGGATGGTGCACTTCCGGGACACCATGCGGGGCGGCAAGTTCCTGAACAACTTCCGGATGGCGGAGCTGCATGCCAAGGAGGCGCCGGAGCGGATCTGGGAGCTGGAGACGTACGGCGCTCTCTTCGACCGGACCAAGGACGGCAAGATCTCGCAGCGCAACTTCGGCGGCCACGAGTACCCGCGCCTCGCCCACGTCGGCGACCGCACCGGCCTGGAGCTGATCCGAACCCTGCAGCAGAAGATCGTCTCGTTGCAGCAGGACGACCTGCGGGAGTTCGGCAGCTACGACTCCCGGATCAAGGTGTTCCAGGAGACCACCGTCACCGAGCTGCTGCTCGACGGTGACCGGGTGGCCGGCGCGTTCGGCTACTACCGCGAGACCGGCGAGTTCCTGCTCTTCGAGGCACCGGCCGTGGTGCTGGCCACCGGCGGGGTCGGCCGCAGCTACAAGGTCACCTCGAACTCCTGGGAGTACACCGGTGACGGCCACGCGCTCGCCCTGCGCGCCGGGGCCACCCTGATCAACATGGAGTTCCTCCAGTTCCACCCGACCGGCATGGTCTGGCCGCCCAGCGTGAAGGGCATCCTGGTCACCGAGTCGGTCCGGGGCGACGGCGGCGTGCTGCGCAACTCCGACGGCAAGCGGTTCATGTTCGACTACGTCCCCGACGTCTTCCGCAAGCAGTACGCGGAGACCGAGGAGGAGGCCGACCGGTGGTACACGGACGCCGACAACAACCGCCGCCCTCCCGAGCTCCTGCCCCGTGACGAGGTGGCCCGGGCCATCAACAGCGAGGTCAAGGCGGGTCGCGGCAGCCCGGCGGGCGGCGTGTTCCTGGACGTGTCCACCCGGATGCCGGCCGAGACCATCATCCGGCGGCTGCCGTCGATGCATCACCAGTTCAAGGAGCTGGCCGACGTCGACATCACCAAGGAGCCGATGGAGGTCGGCCCGACCTGCCACTACGTGATGGGTGGCGTCGAGGTGGAGCCGGACACCGGCGCGGCGATGGGCAGCGTGCAGGGGCTGTTCGCCGCGGGTGAGGTGTCCGGCGGCATGCACGGGTCGAACCGGCTCGGCGGCAACTCCCTCTCCGACCTGCTCGTCTTCGGCAAGCGGGCCGGTGAGCACGCCGCGGCGTACGTGGAGGCGCTCGGCGGCCGGCCGAAGGTCTCCAAGGTGGATGTCGCCGCGGCGGCCGAGGTCGCTTTGGCACCGCTCGTGCGGGAGGGCGGGGAGAACCCGTACACGTTGCAACAAGATCTTCAGGCGGTGATGGGTGACCTTGTCGGCATCATCCGCCGGGAGGGCGAACTGACCGACGCGCTCAAGCGCCTGAGCGAGCTCCGGGTGCGGGTGGCGAACGTGTCCGCCGAGGGTGGCCGCCGCTACAACCCGGGCTGGCACCTCGCGATCGACCTGCGCAACATGCTCGTCGTCTCGGAGTGCACGGCCAAGGCGGCGCTGGAGCGGGAGGAGTCGCGTGGCGGGCACACCCGGGAGGACTTCCCGAAGATGAGCCCGCAGTGGCGCCAGGTCAACCTGGTCTGCTCCGTCGACGAGAGCGGCGACGTGCACCTGGAACGCAAGCCGGTGCCGAAGATGCGCGACGAGCTGATCAACCTGTTCGAGCACAGCGAACTTTCGAAATACATGACAGACGAGGAACTGGCCCAGGTGGAGGCGGACTGATGGGCACCAAACGGCGTTTCCGGGTCTGGCGAGGCGATGCCGACGGCGGCGATCTGCGTGACTTCGACGTCGAGGTGAACGAGGGCGAGGTCGTCCTCGACATCATCCACCGCCTCCAGGCGACCGAGGCACCCGATCTGGCCTGCCGGTGGAACTGCAAGGCGGGCAAATGCGGCTCCTGCTCCATGGAGATCAACGGCAAGCCGCGGCTGGGCTGCATGACGCGGATGTCGACCTTCACCGAGGACGAGACCGTCACGATCACCCCGCTGCGGACCTTCCCGGTGATCCGGGACCTGGTCACCGACGTCTCGTTCAACTACGAGAAGGCGCGGGAGACCCCGGCGTTCGCCCCGCCGCCCGGCGTGGCGCCCGGGCAGTACCGGATGCAGCAGATCGATGTGGAGCGCAGCCAGGAGTTCCGCAAGTGCATCGAGTGCTTCCTCTGCCAGAACACCTGCCACGTGGTCCGCGACCACGAGGAGAACAAGGAGGCGTTCGCCGGCCCGCGCTACTTCATCCGCGCCGCCGAGCTGGACATGCACCCGCTCGACGACCGGCACGACCGCAAGGAGTACGCGCAGGCGGAGCAGGGCCTCGGCTTCTGCAACATCACCAAGTGCTGCACCGAGGTCTGCCCGGAACACATCAAGATCACCGACAACGCGATCATTCCGATGAAGGAACGCGTGGTGGACCGCCGTTACGACCCGGTGGTCTGGCTCGGCCGCAAGATCTTCCGTCGTGACGAGCTGGGCGCCGACGGCAACCCGTCGAACCGCGCCCGCCGCCCCGCGCCCGGCAGCCCGAACGTCACCCCGGCACCCCCTGGCTCCCGCCTCCCGGAGAACGCACCGGTCGGGCCGGACGGGCATCTGGACGTCGCCGAGCTTCTGGCACCCAATCAGGGCGGCCCGTCTCCGTTCGGTGACGACACGCCGTTCCCGCTGCCGCCGGAGCAGGTCACCTACCACCACCCCGACCCGAACAGGGATATTCACTGACGGTCGGCATCACTCAGGCAGTACAGCGGGCGGAACTCCATGCGGGAGTTCCGCCCGCTTTCGCATGCACTGCCGGGGAAGTGCGCGGGATCGCGCGGAACCGGGTGGCGGGGCAGGGTCAGTGAGGTTCGGCCGGGGGTGTGGGGGCGGCGGTGAGCTGGAGCTGCGTGATGGCCACGTCGTGCCAGGTGCCGTGCTTGTAGCCGATGCGGGGGTGTACGCCGACGGGCTGGAACCCGAGAGCGGCGTGCAACCCCATGCTCGCCACGTTCGGCTGGGTGGTCTTGGCCACGGCGACCAGGAAGCCGCGCTCCACGAGGCGGGGCAGCAACGCCTGGTAGAGCGCCCGCCCCGCCCCGGTACGGCGGCGACCCGTCTCCAGATAGACGCTGACCTCGCACGACCAGCGATAGGCGGGGCGGGCGGCGAAGGGGCCCGCGTAGGCGTACCCGATGATCTGGTCCTGAAGAACGGCCACCAGCCAGGCGTGGGTCCGGCTCGCAGCGATGATCCGCGACGACATCTCGGCAGCGGTTGGCGGGTCGGTCTCGAAGGTGATCGCGGTGTCCAGCACGTAGGGCCGGTAGATCGCGGCACACGCGGCGGCGTCCTCGGGTGTTGCGTCCCTGATGCTCAGCGGCATGTCACGATAGTAAACAGATGCCGCACTATAGTGACAGGCATGGCGGACCAACTCACACGAGACCTGGCAGCGACGTTGCGCTCCGCGCGCATCGAGACGGGGCTGAGCGTCAACGCCCTGGCCGACCACTCCGGAGTCTCGCGGGCGATGATCGCCAAGATCGAGCGGGGCGAGGCGCAGCCGACCGCTGCCCTGCTCGGGCGACTTGCCGGCGCGCTGGGGCTGACCCTGTCGGAGCTGTTCGCGCGCACCGAGGGTGAGTCGCCGCGGCTGGCGCGCCTGGCCGACCAGACCGTCTGGGTGGATCCGGAGACCGGATATCGGCGGCGGTCGGTCTCGCCCGCCGGTGGGCCGGTGCAGCTGGTGGAGGTGGAGTTGCCCGCCGGAGCGAAGGTGTCCTATCCGGCGGATTCCTACGCGGTGGCGCATCACCAGATCTATGTGCTGGACGGCAGGCTGCGCTTCCACGAGGGCGACCTGCGGCACGATCTCGGCGCCGGCGACTGTCTCGAACTGGGGGCGCCGGTGCCGTGCGCGTATGAGAATCCGGCCGGCCGGGCCTGCCGCTACCTGGTGGTGCTGAGCCCGCGCCGGGCGCGCTGAGAGAGCCAGCGCATGACCTCCTGCGCGTGCATCGCCGGCGCCGCGATCGGGTGGAACACGTGCTCCACCAGGCCGTCGCTGATGATCAGCGTGAGTCGCCGATAAAGAACCATGCCGCCGGCACCGAACGTGGGCAGGCCGAGTGCCGCGGCCAGGCTCATCCGGGGGTCGGGCAGGAGGGGGTACGGCAGACGAAGGCGATGTACGAGCTCCCGCTGATAACCGGTGGACTGTGCGGAGAGCCCGAAGACCCGTTCGGCGCCCGCCGTCAGCAGCTCGGCGTGATGGTCGCGGAACCACGACGCCTGCTCGGTGGAACCGCGGGCGCCGGGAATGTTGAGCAGGCTGTCGGGCAGGTCGACGCCGGGACGGCCGGTGAGCGGATAGACGAAAACGACACTGCGCCCGGGGCCGAGCGCGCCGAGATCCACCGGACGGCCGTCGGTGGCGTAGAACTCGCAGGCCGGTACGCGTACGCCGACCAGCTCCGCCGGATCCGCACTGGCCCGCCCGGAAAGCGGCGGTCGCACCCGGCCGGCTGCCGAGTCGAGGCGCTCGTGCAGGCCCTCGCGCTGGGCGGTGAGCCTGCCGATCCGCTCCTGGAGGGCGTCGATCGCGCTGCGATAGGTGGCGACCGCGGCGGCGCACACGTCGGCGTCACGCCCGTCGGCCAGGCTCTCCACGAACGGCCTGGTCTCCTCGACGCTGAGCCCCAGAGCGGTCAGCTCCCGGATCTGCTGGACGAGGCGTACGGCGAGCGGGTCGTACTCCCGGTAACCGTTGCCGAGCCGGCGTGGCACGACGAGTCCCGCCGCCTCGTAGTACCGCAGCGCCCGCACGGTCGTACCGGTACGCCGCGCGAGCTCACCCACCCACATCTCAAGCCTTCCGGGTGCCGAGCCACAGCTCGAGGCCGTCGAGGATCCGCTCCAGGCCGAACGCGAAACCCTCCTGGAAGACCACATAGGGGTTCTGATTGGCCTGGTCGACCTCCCGCCGCCACCTGTCGTAGTCGGGGTTGTCGGCCGCTGTCCGGTCCAGGTAGGGCTCGAGACGCCGAGCCACGTCGACGGGGTCAACACCGGTGCGCTGGAGCGACGCGGCGATCGCGGCCTCCGTCGTCGCCGCTCCGATGGCGTGCGACTGCAGCAGCGCGCAGGCGTGCGAGAGCTCCAGCCCGGTGAACCCGGCGGCGGTGAACAGGGCGACCATGCGGTTGCCCATCCGCATCGCGTTCGGCCCGATGGTGGGACGCGTGCCCAGCAGGCCGATCACCCACGCATGCCGCAGCAGCGCACTCCTCATCCCGTTGGCCAGCACCGAGGCGCCGATCCGCCAGCTGGTGTCGCCCGGCTCGGGCACGTAGATCTCACCGAGCACCTCGTCGACGGCCAGCTCCAGCAGCTCGTCCTTGTGCGCGACGTGCCAGTAGAGAGAGGTCGCGCCGGAACCGAGCCGGGTGCCCAGCCGGCGCATGCTCAGGCCCACCGCCCCTTCCGCGTCGAGCAGCTCGATCGCCGTCCGGACGATCTGCTCGCGGGTGAGGGACGGCTGGTCACCCCGGGTGCGTGGCGGGCGGGTCCACACCGAGTCGGTGAAGTCGGGCATGGTGTCATCCTATCGACACTCGAACAGTGTACGAGTTAGGTGTACGGTGTGCGAGTCAATCGAACACCGTACGATTCCTTCGCTACCAGAGAGGGCCATCGATGGCCGAACGGAACCCTCGTCGCTGGTTGATCCTGGGCGTGCTGTGCCTGAGCCTGCTCGTGGTCGTCGTCGACAACATGGTGCTCAACATCGCCATCCCGTCGCTGATCCTCGATCTCGGCGCGAGCAGCGCGGACATTCAATGGATCATCGACGCGTACATCCTGGTCTTCGCGGGCCTGCTGCTGACCGCCGGCAGCCTCTCCGACCGGCACGGACGCCGGCTCGGCCTGGTCTTCGGCCTGATCGTGTTCGGCGGCGCCTCGGTGCTGGCGACGATGTGCGAGACGCCGGGTCAGCTGATCGCCGTGCGCGGCCTGATGGGCGCCGGAGCCGCCTTCCTGATGCCCGGCACCCTCTCGATCCTCACCACGGTCTTCGACGAGGACGAGCGCAAGAAGGCCATCGCGATCTGGAGCTCGGTGCTGATGCTCGGCGCCCTCGGCGCACCGACGCTCGGCGGGCTGCTGCTCGAACACTTCTGGTGGGGCTCGGTCTTCCTGCTGAACATCCCGATCGCGATCCTCGGCATCGTCGCCGCGCTGCTGATCATCCCGGAGTCCAAGGGCCCGGCGAGCCGGCCCGACCTGGTCGGGGCGGTCACCTCGATGCTCGGCATGACCGCCCTGATCTGGGGCATCATCAACGCGCCGGAGCACGGCTGGAACTCGGCGCGGACCCTGGGCGGGTTCGCCGTCGCCGCGGTCGCGCTCACCGCGTTCGGCCTGTGGGAACGCCGTACGGCCGAGCCGATGCTGCCGCTCGGGCTGTTCCGGGATCGCAACTTCACCGGCGCCAGCTTCTCCATCGTGCTGCTCGCCTTCTCCACCGGCGGCGTCGTGCTCGCCATCACCCAGTACCTCCAGTTCGTCCTCGGATACGAGCCGCTGAAGGCCGGCACCGCGTTCATCCCGATGCTCGTCACCGCGATGATCTTCAACGGCATCGGTGTCGTGGTGGACAAGCGGTTCGGCGCCCGGGTCGCACTCTCGGCCGGGCTGCTGCTGATGGCCGCGGGCTTCGGTGTGCTCGCGTCACTCAGCCCCGAGGACGGCTACCTGAAGCTCGCCGTCGCGCTCGTGGTGATCGGCATGGGCAGCGGAACCGCCGGACCGGCCGCATACGGAACGCTGCTCGGCGCGTTGCCGCCGGAACGGGCCGGGGTCGGCTCCGCCGTCAACGACACGGTGCAGCAGGTCGGCACCGCTCTGAGCGTGGCCGTGCTGGGTGCGGTGCTGACGAGCGCGTACCGCTCCGGCCTCCCGGACGGCATCGAGGGCCCGGCCCGCGAATCCATCGGCGACGCCCTCGGTGCCGCGATGACAACCGGCGACGGCACGCTCGCCCGGCTCGCTCAGGACGCGTTCGTCGGCGCCATCTCGACCACCGCGCTCGTCGGGGTGGCCGGCGGGATCCTCGCGTCGATCGTCGCCGCCTCACTGTTGCGACCCAAGCCGCCGGCGGTCACCCCGGAGTCGAACGTGAGTACTAAAGTGGGTGCATGAGCCAGAGCTATCAGCCGTCGATCCTCGACTCCATGACGGGGCCGGTCAGCGCGCTCGAGCCGCTGACCGGCCTGGTTCGGCACCGGCTCACCGCGGGCGCCTGGGTCGACCACCTTCCCGGGTGGATGCACGGCTCCGACTCGGTCTTCGAGACGCTGCTCGGCATCGACTGGCGTGCCGAGCGGCGGAAGATGTATGACGGCGTCGTCGACGTGCCCCGCCTGCTGCGCTGGTTCGGCGGCACCGAGACCCTGCCCCATCCCGCGCTGATCGCGGCCAAGGCCGCGCTGAACAGCCACTACGCCGAGGAGCTCGGGGAGCAGTTCGTCACGGCCGGCATGTGCCTCTACCGCGATGGCCGCGACAGCGTCGCCTGGCACGGCGACACCCACGGCCGCTCGGCGAAACACGACACGATGGTCGCGATCGTCTCCTTCGGATCACCGCGCAACCTTCTGCTCCGGCCGCGCGCCGGGGGCCACGAGACGTTGCGCTTTCCCCTCGGTCACGGCGACCTGATCGTCATGGGCGGCTCCTGCCAGCGCACCTGGGAACACGCCGTTCCCAAAACCGCCAAACCGGTCGGCCCGCGCGTCAGCGTGCAATTCCGCCCCGCGGGCGTCGCGTAACCAGCTCGCCCGGCTGGCGCTCAGAGGGCCGGATGACCTGCGTGGATGCCAGCCGGCGGGCGGCGCATTCAGGGGCCGGGCTGCGGCTGGGGGGTCTGGGCGTTGCGGGGAAACGGCCAGGTGGGGGGTGGGTGGGACAAAGCGATGAGCTGCGACGAAATCTCGAGGTAACAGGGGCATTGCAAGTGGTTGACGCGCCCGCCGAGAAAGTTACACTCCAAGTGTAAATAGTTGACCTTCATGCTCCACACAGGACTCCCATCGGTCCTCGCCCGAGGTGGCCATGTCAACAGATCCCCAGCTCAAGGAGCTTGCGCTCCACAACATAACCGTTCGCTTCGGCGGCCTGACAGCTCTCGACGACGTGTCCCTGCGCGTGGCGCCGGGCCGGATCGTCGGGATCATCGGGCCGAACGGGGCGGGCAAGACGACGCTCTTCAACGTGATCTGCGGCTTCGTGCCACCGTCCTCGGGGAGTCTCACCCTGGACGACCGGCCGTGGCGGCCGCGCCCGCACCAGTTGAACCGGCTCGGCATCGCCCGGACGTTGCAGGGCGTCGGCCAGTTCGGCGGCATGTCGGTGCTGGAGAACGTGATGGTCGGTGCCCGTGGCCGGCGCGCCGAGCAGGAGGCGATGGCCGCTCTGACCAGGTGCGGCGTCGACCGCTATGCCGAAGCGCGGCCCGGCGCCCTGCCATACGCGATCCGCAAGCGCATCGAGCTCGCCCGGGCGCTCGTCGCCAAGCCACGGGTCCTGATGCTCGACGAGCCCGCCGGCGGCCTGGACGCCGACGAGATCGACTGGCTGGCCACCCTGATCAAGGAGGCCGGCACCACGGTCCTGCTGGTCGAACACCACATGGACCTCGTCATGTCGGTCTGCGACGAGATCCTCGTCCTGGACTTCGGCAAACCGATCGCCCTCGGCACCCCTGAGGAGATCAGCAACAACTCCAAGGTCACGGACGCCTATCTCGGCGCCCCCGCCTGATCTCTTTCTGACATCGCGTCGAGCCGGACCACCCGGCTCCAATTTCCATACCTGAAAAACGCAACGACGGTCCTTAGAGGAGGAACGCCGATGACCACGCGTACCCCGGCAACGGCAGGAGACACCGCATGAGCAGCGCGCTGCTGGAGGTCGAGGGCCTCACCGCCGGGTACGGTGCGGCACCCGTTCTGCACGACGTCAACCTGACTGTCCAGCCCGGAGAGATCGTCGCGGTGCTCGGTGCGAACGGGGCGGGCAAGACGACGCTTCTGCGTACGCTCTCCGGCCTGGTTCGCAGCAGTGGTGGCCGGGTGGTCTTCGACGGTCAGGACCTGCGCGGCACCAAGGTGGAGCAGATGGTGCGGCGTGGCATCGGGCACGTTCCGGAGGGGCGCGGCGTGGTCACCGAGCTGACCGTCGACGAGAACCTGCGACTCGGTGGGCTCTGGCGCAAGGACCGGGCCGAGGCCAAGAAGGCGCTCGACGAGGTCTACGAGCTGTTCCCGCCGCTGGCGCAGCGTCGCGCCTTCGCCGGGCATCAGCTCTCCGGCGGGGAACGGCAGATGCTGGCGCTCGGGAGGGCGCTGGTCGGCCGGCCCAGGCTGCTGCTGCTCGACGAGCCGTCGCTGGGCCTCGCGCCGAAGGTGACCGGCCAGATCATGGCGCTGCTGCGGGACCTGCGGGAACGCACCGGTCTCGCGGTCCTGCTGGTCGAGCAGAACGTCCGCAGTGCGCTCTCCATCGCCGACGTCGGCGTGGTGCTCGCCCTCGGCCGGGTGGTGGTCCGCAACAAGGCGGCGACGCTGCGCGACGACGACGACCTCCGCCACGCCTACCTGGGCTTCTGAGAAGAGCGGGCTGATGAACGAATTCGTCTATCTGACCTTCGACGGGCTGAGCCGGGGCGCGGTCTACGCCGCGTTCGCGCTGGCCCTCGTGCTGATCTGGCGGGCCGCCCGGATCGTGAACTTCGCGCAGGGCGCGATGGCGGTCGCGGCGGTCTACGTGGCGTACTCGGTGACCAGCGCGACCGGGTCGTACTGGCTCGGGTTCGCGGTGGCGATCCTGGCCGGGCTGGTGCTCGGTGTGACCGTCGAGCGGGTGGTGATGCGGTTCGTCGACCACTCGTCGCCGCTCAACGGCGTGGTGGTGGCGCTCGGGCTGGTGCTGGTGATCCAGGGCGTGCTCGGGATCCTCTACGGCAACGAGTTCCGGCCGGTCGAGACGCCGTTCAGCCGGGACGCGTTCGAGGTGGGCGGCGTCGCGCTGCTCTCCCGCTACGACATCTTCGTGTTCGTCGCGGTGGGCGCGGTGGTCGGGGCACTCACGCTGCTGTTCACGCGTACGGCGATCGGACTGCGGATGCGCGCGGCGGCCTTCGCCCCGGACGTGTCCCGGCTGCTCGGGGTGTCGGTGGGCGGGATGCTGACGCTCGGCTGGGCGCTCGCGGCGGCGGTCGGCTCGCTGGCCGGGATGCTCGTGGTGCCCACCGAACTGGGCCTGCATCCGACCGCGATGGACGTCGTCTTCATCTCGGCGTTCACGGCGGCGGTGGTCGGCGGGCTGGACAGCCCGATCGGCGCGGTCGTCGGAGGGCTCGTCGTCGGGCTGCTGCTCTCCTACGTCAGCGGATATGTCGAGCCCACGGTCGCCCCGATGGCCGTCCTGCTCCTGCTCGTGGTGGTTCTCCTCGGTAGGCCGGGCGGGCTGTTCTCCAGCTCGAAAGCGAGGGTGGCGTGACCGACATCAAGCAAAAAGCGAGCAGTTCGGCCGTACCAGAAAAAGATCTTGTGAAACGGGGGCGCAAGCGCCGGATCCCGCCGCTGGTGATCATCCTGGCCGGGGCCGCGATCGTGATCGCGCTGACCTACACGCTGCCGCCGTTCCGGAACTACCAGCTCGCGACCGTCGGCGCCTATCTCTGTGTCACCGCCGGCCTGACCGTCCTGACCGGACTCAACGGGCAGCTCTCGCTGGGGCACGGCGCGCTGATGGCGACCGGCGCTTACACCCTGGCGCTGGCCCAGAACAAATGGCTCAACCTGCCCCTCAGCCTCCTGCTGGCGATCGTGGTGACCACCGCCGCCGGTGCGGTGATCGGCCTGGCCGCCGCCCGGTTACGCGGACCCTACCTGGCCGGTCTGACACTCGCCGTTGCGATCGTCGTGCCGTCGGTGACCAGCACGTTCGACGAGACGTTCAACAGTGACCAGGGCCTGTCGGTGGTGCTGGACCCGCCGCCGGGAACCATCCCGATGGAACGCTGGCAGGCCTGGCTCTGCTGGGCGGGCGCGCTGATCACCGTGCTCGTTCTGGCGACGCTGGTGCGCGGCCGGTTCGGGCGGGACCTGCGTGCCGTACGGGACGACGAGACCGCTGCCAAGCTGGCCGGGATCAACATCGCCCGTACCCAAGTCCTTGCCTTTGTGGTGAGCGCGGCCTGCGCCGGCCTGGCCGGTGCCCTCTTCGCCTTCCTCGCGCAAAGCGTCTCCCCCGGCGCCTTCCCCCTGACCCTGTCGCTCTTCCTGGTCATGGCGATCGTGATCGGCGGCCTGGGCAGCCTGTTCGGTGCCCTCTGGGGTGCGGTGCTGCTGGTGGCACTGCCGACCCTGTCCCAGTCGATCGCCGAACAGACCGGTTCGCAACGGCTCGAGGGCAACCTCGCGCTCGTGGTCTTCGGCGTCGTGCTCGTAGTCGTCATGCTCGCCGCTCCCGGCGGCATCGCTTCGATTCGCATTCCACGATTCCTCAGGAGGACACGATGAAACGAACCGCGACGGCGCTGCTCGCAGCTGTCGTGTTGCTGGCCGCCGGTTGCAGTGACGACGGGGGTGGTGGCACAGGTAGCAGTGCCGACGTCCCGGGCGTGACGGACTCGGAAGTCGTCGTCGGCACGCACATGCCGATGACCGGCCCGGCAGCAGCCGGCTATTCCAAGATCTCGCCGGCCACCAAGGCGTACTTCGACTTCGTCAACGCCAACGGCGGCATCCACGGCCGCAAGATCACCTACAAGGTGAAGGATGACGGCTACAACCCGGCGAACACCCAGACCGTGGTGCGTGAGCTGGTCCTGCAGGACAAGGTCTTCGCGATCCTGAACGGCCTCGGCACGCCGACGCACACCGGTGTCCTGGACTTCCTCAAGACCAACCGGGTGCCGGACCTCTTCGTGGCCAGCGGCAGCCGCAGCTGGAACCAGCCGGACAAGTACCCGGGCACCTTCGGCTTCAACCCGGACTACACGGTGGAGGGCAAGATCCTCGCCACCTACGTCAAGGAGAACCACGCCGGCAAGAAGGTCTGCTTCCTCGGGCAGGACGACGACTTCGGCCGGGACAGTCTGGCCGGCATCGAGAAGATCCTCGGCGCGGTCGTGGCCAAGGAGAGCTACGTGACCAGCAACCCGAACGTCGGGCCGCAGATGGGCAACCTCAAGAGCGCCGGGTGCGAGGTCGTCATGCTGGCCACGGTGCCCGGTTTCACCGCTCTCTCGATCGGTACGGCCGCGAAGATCGCCTTCAAACCGCAGTTCGTGGTGAGTAACGTGGGCTCCGACCCGACCACCGTCGGCAAGGCTCTCGGCGCCGCCGCACCGCTGCTGGAAGGCGTGGTCGCGGCCAACTACCTGCCGCTGACGACCGACGAGGCCAACCCGTGGATCCAGCTCTACAAGAAGGTCAACACGGAGTACAACGGCAACGCCGAGTTCGACAACAACATCGTCTACGGCATGTCGGTGGCGTACCTCTTCGTCCAGGCGCTGCAGAGCGCGGGCAAGGACCTGACCCGCGACGGGATCATCCAGGCGGTGCAGAAGAACGGCTTCCAGGGACCCGGCCTGGTTCCGCTGCGCTTCTCCGCGACCGACCACTCGGGGTACGGCGGACAGCAGCTCACCAAGGTCGAGGGCGGTAAGGCGGTGTTCTTCGGTACGCCGTACACCACCGACGACGGGGACGGTCCGGTCGCGCCGCACCAGCCCCAGGCCGTGACACCGCCGCAGAACGGCGTGCCGGCCGCGTAATATTCGCACTCTCCATGCACAAAGACGACTCAAGGGGGTTGCCGCGATGGCGGACCAGGTAGCGATCGTGACCGGAGCCAGCCGGGGAATCGGGTTCGCCATCGCGCAACGCTTCGTCGCCCAGGGTTACCGGGTGGCCATCACCGGCCGCGACGCCGACGCGCTCGCGGGCGCGGTGAAGGAACTCGGTGACTCGGCCGTCTTCGTGGCGGGCAAGGGTGACGACGCCTCGCACCGGGCGGCTGTGGTCGACACGGTCCAGGAGAGGTTCGGGCCGATCACCACGCTCGTCAACAACATCGGGATCAACCCGGCCTACGGGCCGCTGGCGACCCTCGATCTGAACGCCGCCCGCAAGATGGCCGAGGTGAACCTGATCGGGACGCTCGGCTGGGTGCAGGAGGCCCTGCGCGGCGGCCTGGGTGCGGCCGGCGGCTCGATCGTCAACATCTCATCGGTCTCCGGGGTACGCCCGGCGCCCGGCATCGCCTTCTACGGGACGACGAAGGCCGCGCTGATCCACCTAACCGAGGAGCTGGCCGTCGAGCTGGCCCCGAAGATCCGGGTCAACGCTGTCGCACCCGCGGTGGTGAAGACCCGGTTCGCCTCCGCCCTGTTCGAGGGGCGGGAGGAGGCGGTCGCGAACACGTATCCGTTGAAGCGGCTCGGCGTACCGGAGGACGTGGCCGGCACGGTCGCCTTCCTCTGCTCGCCGGAGGCCGCGTGGATCACCGGCCAGACCATCGTGATCGACGGCGGCGTCACCCTCACCGGGGCCGTCCAGTGAAGCGGGTCGTGGTCACCGGCGCCGGCGGCGGGATCGGGGCGGCGCTGGCCCGCCGGTTCGCCGCGGACGGCGCCCGGGTCGTGGTCAACGACCTGAACGGGGACGCCGCCCGCTCGGTCGCGGGCGAGATCGGCGGGGTCGCGGTGCCCGGCGACGCGGCCCGTGAGGACGACGTCCGGACGCTGGTGGACACCGCCTGGTCGGAGCTGGGCGGGATCGACCTGTTCTGCTCCAACGCCGGTGTGCTCTCGGCCGGCGACGAGAACACGCCGGACGAGCAGTGGCAGCGCGACTTCGGGGTCAACGTGATGTCCCACGTCTATGTGACCCGGGCCCTGCTGCCGCGGTGGCTGGACAGTGGCGAACCGAAGCGGCTGCTGATGACGGTCAGCGCGGCCGGGCTGCTGACCCTGCTCGGAAGTGCGACCTACTCCGTCACCAAGCACGCCGCTCTGGCGTACGCCGAATGGTTGCGCGCCACCTATGCCCACCGCGGCCTGACCGTGCAGGCGCTCTGCCCGCAGGGCGTGCGCACCGACATGCTGACCCGCGGCAACGCCCGCGGCAGCGGCAGTGCTGCCCTGCTCGCCGACGGCGCGCTCGAGCCCGCGGCGGTCGCCGACCTGGTCGCCGACTCGCTCGACGGCGGCCAGTTCCTGATCCTGCCGCACGCCGAAGTCGCGGATTACTACCGCTTGCGCGCGAGCGATCCGGACCGTTGGCTTGGCGGCATGAACAAGTTGCAGCGTGGCTTCGAGGGTGGCAGTTCGTCATGAAGGGCCTGGATCTGGAGAAGCTCCAGGCCTATCTGGACAGTCCGCCACTGACCGGGACGATGTTCGCGGGCGGCCGGTCGAACCTGACATATGCGGTCACCGACGGCACCAACCGATGGGTGCTGCGCCGGCCGCCGCTGGGGCACGTGCTGCCGACGGCGCACGACATGGTCCGCGAGCACCGGGTGCTGGACGCCCTCTCCCGGACCGGTTTCCCGGTGCCCCACCCGGTTCGGCTCTGTACCGACACCGACGTGATCGGGGCACCGTTCTATCTGATGGAGCACGTCGACGGGACGATCTACCGCGATGCCGCTTCGCTGGAGAAGGTTGATCTCCACGCTCTGACGCTCACCCTGGTCGACACCCTCGCCGACCTGCACGCGCTGGACCCGGAGGCCATCGGGCTGGGCGATTTCGGCCGCCCGGAGGGCTTCAACGAGCGCCAGGTGCGCCGCTGGAAGAAGCAGCTCGACGCCTCCCGCAGCCGTGAGCTGGCCGGGATCGAGGAGCTGCACGCACGGCTCGCCGTCGACATCCCGGCCGGTGGACCGGGCGCGGTGGTGCACGGCGACTTCCGGATCGACAACGTCCTGATCGGATCGGACCTGTCGGTCAACGCCGTCCTGGACTGGGAGATGTCGACCCTCGGCGACCCGCTCAGCGACCTCGCCCTGATGCTCGTCTACGCCGGCCGCCCCCTGCTGTTCCGCGACGGCCGGCCGGTCGCCCCGATCGACCTGCCCGGCCATCCCAGCCTCGCCGAGATGGCCGCCCGGTACGCCGAACGCAGCAAACGCGACGTCGGCGACCTGCACTGGTACGTGGCGTTCGCCGCGTTCAAGCTCGCCGTCATCCTCGAGGGCGTGCACTACCGCTACACCAAGGGCCAGACGGTCGGATCCGGCTTCGACACGGTGGGCGCGATGGTGCCCGCCCTCGTCGAACAGGGCCACCGCGCACTGGAGGGACACTGATGGACTTCGAGTTCGACGCGAAGACCGAGGACTATCGCAAGCGGTTGCTCGCCTTCATGGACGAGCACGTCTACCCGGCGGAACCCTCGTTCCACACCGACGGCTGGGAGCCGCCCGCCGCCCTCAAAGGTTTGCAGGCCGCCGCCAAGGAGGCCGGCCTGTGGAACCTCTTCCTGCCCGGCGAGCACGGCGCGGGCCTGACCAACCTGCAGTACGCCCCGCTCGCCGAGATCACCGGCCGCAGCCCGGGTATCGCACCCGCCGCGCTGAACTGTGCCGCCCCGGACACCGGGAACATGGAGGTGCTGGCCGAGTTCGGCACACCGGAACAGCAGCGGCGATGGCTGGAGCCGCTGCTCGCCGGTGAGATCCGGTCCGCCTTCGCGATGACCGAGCCGCAGGTCGCATCGTCCGACGCCACGAACATCGGCACACGGATCGAACGGGACGGCGACGACTACGTCATCAACGGGCGCAAGTTCTACATCACCGGCGCGATGAACCCGAACTGCAAGATCTTCATCGTGATGGGCAAGACCGATCCGGACGCGGCCCGCCACGTGCAGCAGAGCCAGATCCTGGTGCCGCGCGACACCCCCGGCGTGACTGTCGAGCGGGGCATGACGGTCTTCGGCTACACCGACGGGGACCACGGTGGGCACGCCGAGGTGATCTTCGAGAACGTACGCGTACCGGCGACCAACCTGATCGGCGTCGAGGGCGGCGGTTTCGCCATCTCCCAGGCCCGCCTCGGCCCGGGGCGCATCCACCACTGCATGCGGCTGATCGGCATGGCCGAACGCGCCCTGGAGCTGATGTGCAGGCGGGCGCTGGTGCGCACCCCGTTCGGCAGGCCGCTCGCCGAGCAGGGTGTCGTGCAGGACTGGATCGCCGAGTCCCGGGTGCGTATCGAGCAGGCCCGGCTCCTCGTGCTCAAGGCCGCCTGGCTGATGGACACGGTCGGCAACAAGGGCGCGCACACCGAGATCCAGGCCATCAAGATCGTGGTGCCGTCGACAGTCGAGTGGATCCTCGACAAGGCGATCCAGGCGCACGGCGCGGCGGGTGTAAGCCAGGACACACCGCTTGCCGCGTTGTGGGCCGGTGCGCGTACGCTGCGCCTCGCCGACGGCCCCGACGAGGTGCACAAGCGATCCCTGGCCCACCGTGAACTCAAGCGCTACCGGAGCGGTTCGTGACCACACCACCACGTGTCGACGGTCGTACCGCGCGGTCCGAACGGACCCGCAACGCGATCGTCGACGCCCACCTCCAACTGATCGGCGAAGGCGACATGCGTCCCACCGCGGACCGTGTCGCCAAGCTGGCCGGGGTGTCGCTGCGCGCGCTCTGGAGCCACTTCGCCGACATGGAGGCGCTGATGACGGCGAGCGGCCAGCGCGTCCTGGAGAAACGGGACGCGTCGTACCAGCCGATCCCGTCGGACCTGCCGCTGCCCGAGCGCATCGACGCCTTCTGCAGTCAGCGCGCACGGCTGCTGGAGGAGATCGGCCCGGCGGCTCGGGCGTCGGCGCTGAAGGAGCCGTTCTCGGTCGGGCTGCAGCGGTATCGCAAGCTGCACGTCGCCCGCGTCCGTGAGGAGCTGACGACGACGTTTGCCGGTGAGATCGGCAGCGACGAGAACCTGCTGAACGCTCTGACCGCGGCCAGTCTGTGGCCCACCTGGTCGACCTGGCGCGAGGCCATGGATCTGCCGGTGGAGGGGGCGCAGGCGGCTCTCGCGCGTACGGTGAGTGCGCTGATCGGCCCCGCCTGAGTCAGGCGCGGCGCGTTGGTCAGGCGCGGCGGGCGGGTCACGCCGGTCGGGGCTGGGCGTTGCGCAGGCGGATGCCGCTGAAGCCGGCCGTGCTCGTGATGACCTCGTCCCAGAACGGCCAGAGGTTGCCGAGCACCCGCAGCTGAATCCCGGCGGCGGCGTGACACTCGATCAGGTCGCCAACCGGCTCCGGCTCGCCCAGTGGCTCCACCGGTTCGGTGGCGACATGCGCGTGCGGGTTCGGCTCCCCTCCGAACGGCTGGAACCGGGCGGCGGGGAGCCGGTAGGCGTACAGGACGGTGGTGCGCATGGCATCGAGCCAGGCGTACTCGATCGCATGGACCCGCTCCCCGCACCCGGCGCCGATGATCCGCGCCCGGTCGTCGGTGGTGGTCTCCGGGCGCATCCAGGCCATGGCGCGCGGGCACTGCCGCGGGAACCAGTAGTCGGGGGCGCGGTCGTGGCCGACCGCCCAGACGTACGCCTCGGGCTGCTGAGCGGTGGCCGCGACGTGCGGCACGAAGCGCTCGATCGTCGGGTCCTCGGAGAAGTGCAGCACCTGGCCGGCCTCTGGCCGCATGAGGAATGCCCCTTTCGAGCCGCACGTGGGCAGCGCTCCTGGTTCAGGATTCACCGCGGTCCGTGAAGTGAACAATCACCTCACCGAGGACTGATGGCACCGGAATACCGGAGAGCTGGAGACCTTCCGGGGTGAAGGTCTGACGTGCGTCCCCGTTCAACGTCGGTCTGCCCGGCAACCAGCGCCCGGCGGTCGCACTCAACGACAGCTGGCTCGCACGCACCCCGACCGTGCGCTTCTACCCACGCCGGGGCAACAACCAGCTCTCGCATAACCTCACCGTGCGCGCCTGCTGCTCCAGGCAGCGGCAAGGCGGGCGACTCGCTCATCCCAGCGTCCCCCGAGACGGGTGCGCATAGGTAGCTCACGCATACGCGGGTTCCGGGCCGCCGGAACGGCCCGGAACCTCGCCGGTCAGAGGATGACGACCGAGCGGGCGCCCTCGCCCCGCGACATCCGCTCGAATGCCGCCGGCACATCGGCCAGCCCGATCCGGTCGGTGATCAGGTGGTCCAGCGACAGTTTGCCGTCCAGGACGTCGCGGGCCAGGGCGGGCACTTCCAGGTCCGTGTCCGCCTGCCCGTACACCGAGGCCCGCAGGATGCGCGCCGAGCTGAAGATGTCCAGGGCGCCCAGCTGGAGCATGTCATCGGCCGCGCCCATGCCGACCACTGTGACCTGGCCGCCGCGGCGGGTGGCGCGCCAGGCGGCGCGGATCGTCGCGGCGCGGCCGACGCATTCGATGGCGTGGTCGGCGCCGAGTTTGTTGGTGCGGGACCGGATGTCCTTGGACAGGGTGTCGGAGGAGACCACGAAGTCGGTCGCGCCGGCGGCCTCGGCCAGGCCTTTCTTCGCCTCGCTGACGTCGACCGCGATCACCTGGGCGGCGCCGGCGGCGCGGGCCGCGGCGACGACCGAGAGGCCGACGCCGCCGAGGCCGATGACCAGGACGGATTCGCCGGGCCGCACCTGGGCGGTGTTGCGGACGGCGCCGGTTCCGGTGAGGACCGCGCAGCCGAGGAGCGCGGCACGATCAAATTCAAGCTCCTTGGGTACGCGTATGACGGCGTTCTCCGGTACCACCACCTGCTCCGCGAACGCACCCACGCCGAGTGTCACGTGCACCGGGGCGTCGTCGAGCGTCATCCCGTTCTCCAGGGCGGCGACCCCGGAGGACGTGCTGCACAGCCACGGCTGGCCGTTCTCGCAGAACCAGCAGCTGCGGCAGGCCGGCTGCCAGTTGAGGATCACGTGGTCGCCGGCCGCGGCGCGGGTGACGCGCTCTCCCGCTTCGAGGACCTCGCCGGCCGCCTCGTGACCGAGCACCAGCGGGTGCGGCGGGCGGAGCGTGCCGTTGACCATGGACAGGTCGGAGTGGCAGACACCGGCCGCCCGGATCCGGACGCGTACCTGGCCCGGCCCGATCTCGGGCAGCCGCAGCTCGACGACCTCGGCCGGTACGCCCTCGGAGCGGACCACCAGCCCGGACATGTAGTGGCTCATCGCTGAATCGCCTTCACCTGCTGGAACTCGGCCAGGCCGTACGCGCCCAGCTCCCGGCCGATGCCGGACTGCTTGTAGCCGCCGAACGGCGCGAACGGGTTGAACGCGCCGCCGTTGACGTCGACGGCCCCGGTGCGCAGCCGCCGCGCCACCGCGAGGGCCCGCTCGTCGGAGCCCCACACCGCGCCGGCCAGGCCGTACTTCGAGTTGTTGGCGATGGCCACCGCCTCGTCGTCCGAGTCGAACGCGATGATCGACAGCACCGGGCCGAAGATCTCCTCCTGGGCGAGCTCGCTCTCCGGGTCGACGTCGGCGAAGACCGTCGGTGCGACGAAGTGGCCGGTGGACGGCACCGGGGCGTCGAGGCCGCCGGCGACGAGCCGGGCGGAGGCGCGCTCGATGAAGCCGCGGACCCGCTCCCGCTGCGCCGCGGAGACCAGCGGCCCGAGCCGGGTGCCGGCGTCGAACGGGTCGCCCACTGTGTAACCGGACGCGGTCTTGGCGGCCAGTTCCACCGCCTCGTCGTAGTGGCTGCGGTGCACCAGCATCCGGGTCCACGCGGTGCAGGTCTGCCCGGAGTTGAGGAAGGCGTTGCCGACGCCGACCTTCACCGCTTTGACCAGGTCGGCGTCTTCCAGGATGACGTTCGCCGACTTGCCGCCGAGCTCCAGGGAGACCCGGGCGATGCGGTCGGCGGCGGCGTGCGAGATGGCGCGGCCGGTGGTGGTGGAGCCGGTGAACGACACCAGGTCGATGTCGGGGTGCCCGGCGATGGCCGCGCCGACCACCGGGCCGGTGCCGGTGACCAGGTTGAGCACGCCGCCCGGCAGGCCCGACTCGTCGGCGGCGTCGGCGAGCAGGTAGGCGACCAGCGGGGTCAGCTCGCTGGGCTTGAGCACCACTGTGCACCCGGCTGCCAGGGCCGCTCCGACTTTCGCCACCACCTGGTGCAGCGGGTAGTTCCACGGGGTGATCGCACCGACCACACCGGCCGGTTCGTGGACGACGAGCGAGTTGCCGATCGTCTCCTCCGACTCGGGGCGGGCGGCCAGTTCGGCGTACCCGGCGAGGACGGTGAGCGGCAGTCCTGCCTGGACCGCTTTCGCGATCTTGACCGGCGTGCCCAGTTCGAGCCCGACGGTCCGGGCGATCTCCTCGGACCGGGCCGTCAGGGCCTGGTGCAGGCGGCCGAGGGCCGCACCGCGTTCGGCGGCCGGCGTGGCCGCCCAGCCCTCGAAGGCCTGGCGTGCGGCGGAGACGGCTAGGTTGACGTCCTCGGCGGTACCGGCCGGTACGTGGCCGAAAACTTCTTCGGTGTACGGATTCTCCACTCCGATGCGCTCGCTCGAGTCGGGCGGCACCCAGGCGCCTCCGATGTAGAGCTTGTCGCGGAAGACCGACGTCATCGGCGTACCCCCTGGTCATAGCGGTCGGACAGGCCGGCGATCAACACTTCCAGCCCGAGTTCGAAGGCGCCCTCGTCGACCGCGTGGCGGTGCGCGGCGAGTTCGTGGGCGCGGTGCAGGTGCGGATAGCGGTCGTCGTACAGGGCCGGGTCGGCCTCGAAGCCGAGCGCGAACGAGCCGATCGCCGACCCGGTGATCAGGTAGCGCATCAGCGCGCCGATGTGGGTGGCCCGCGCTCGCGACCAGCCGGCGTCGATCAGCGCGCCGTAGACGGCCTCGGCCATCGCCAGCCCGGCCGGGCGCCGCCCGGGGCCGGTGGCGAGCACCGGCACGATGTTCGGGTGGGCGGCCAGGACACCGTGGTACGACTTCGCCCAGCGCCGCAGCGCCTCGCGCCAGTCCCGGTCGAGGAAGACCGAGAAGTCGACCTGCGCGATCACCGCCTCGGCGACCGCGTCGACGATCTCCGCCTTGGTGGCGAAGTGGTTGTAGAGCGACGGGCCCTGCACTCCCAGCTCGGTGGCGAGCCGCCGCATCGAGAGCGCGTCGAGGCCCTCCGCGTCGATCAGAGCGGAGGCCGCGTCGACGATCCGCTCACGGGTGAGCAGTGCCTGCCGGGGCCGGGCCATACCGAGAACTCCCTGTGAACAAGAAATCAGCACTGGACGCGCAAAAACTTACGCCGCTAGTTTAAGCACAGCTGCGACGTACATCACTCCAAGCTCACGAAGGAGGCTCCGCATGACGACGCTGTCTTTGGCAACCGTCCTCGCCGAGGCCGCGCGCCGATACCCGGACAAGGTGGCGGTGGTCGACGAGGCCGGTGGCCGCATCACCTATGCGGAACTCTGGGCGCAGACCCGGTCGTACGCCGCGGGCCTGCGCGAACTCGGCATCAAGCGGGGCGACACGATCGGCGTGATGATCCCGAACGTGGCCGACTTCCCGCGGGTCTACTTCGCCGGCCTGGCGCTGGGCGCCCGGATCGTGCCGATCTCCCTGTTGCTCACCGCCGAGGAGGTGGGCTACGTCCTCACCGACAGCGGCGCCGACCTGCTCGTCACCCACTCGGCCTTCCTCGCGGCCGGTGCCGCCGCCGCGCAGGCGACCGGTACGAAGCTGGTCAACGTGGGCCCGCTGCCGCAGGACCTGCCGAACCCGCCGGCCCGGCTGGAGCAGGTGTCCGCGGGGCTCGAGCCGCTGCGGACGTACGTGACGACCGAGGCCGAGGACGTCGCGGTGATCCTCTACACCAGCGGCACCACCGGCAAGCCGAAGGGCGCCCTGCTCACCCACCTCAACCTGGTGATGAACGCGGCCGTCAACGTCTTCGACGTGCACCCGCTGACCGGCGACGACGTGGTGCTCGGCTGCCTGCCGCTGTTCCACACGTTCGGGCAGACGGTCGGCATGAACGCGACGTTCCGGCTCGGCGGGACCCTGGTCCTGCTGCCCCGGTTCTCCGGCGAGGCGGCCATCGAGCTGATGCTCAAGGAGAACGTCACGATCTTCCACGGCGTGCCGACCATGTACATCGGACTGCTGGAGGCCGCCGGCAAGGCCGAGAAGCTGCCGAACCTCAAGCTCTGCGTCTCCGGTGGCGCGTCGCTGCCGGTCGCGGTGCTGGAGAAGTTCGCCGGCGCGTTCGGCTCGACGATCTGGGAGGGGTACGGGCTGTCCGAGACCTCACCGACGGCCACCACCAACCAGCCGGCCTTCGGCGCCAAGCCGGGTACGGTCGGCCACCCGATCTGGGGTGTCGAGGTGGAGATCGCCCGCCCGGAGGTCCCGGAGAGCATCGAGTTCCTGCCCGACGGCGAGCTGGGCGAGATCGTGATCCGCGGGCACAACGTCTTCGCCGGCTACCTGAACCGGCCGGAGGCGACCGCCGAGGCGCTGGTGGACGGCTGGTTCCGCACCGGCGACCTGGGTGTCAAGGACGATCAGGGCTTCATCAGCATCGTCGACCGCACCAAGGACCTGATCATCCGCGGCGGGTTCAACGTCTACCCGCGGGAGGTCGAGGAGGTGATCGCCCGGCACCCCGCGGTCCAGCAGGTCGCGGTGATCGGCGTGGCCGATGAGGTGCAGGGCGAGGAGATCTGCGCGGTGGTGGTGCTCGAGGACCGGGGCCTCACCGAGCAGGAGCTGATCGACTGGTCGCGGGAGCGGCTGGGCAAGCACAAGTACCCGCGTCAGGTCCGGTTCTCCGAGGCGCTGCCGCTGGGCCCGAGCATGAAGGTGCTCAAGCGGGAGCTGCGGGCGCAGTACTCAGGGAAGTAGGGCCTCAGGAAAGCAGGGCCGGCAACTCGGCCACGATCGGTTTGTCGGCGGGCAGCCACGGGACGCTGCCCAGCTGGTCCACGGTCAGCCAGCGCATGGACGTGTGTTCCAGCGCCGCCGGGACGCCGCCGTCGAGCAGGGTGACGGCGTAGACCCGGAGCACGGCCCGGCCGTGGGCCAGCGGTACGTCGGGGCCGACCCGGTCACCGACGTGCACGCGGACGCCCAGCTCTTCGACGCACTCCCGGGCGAGCGCCTCCTGCTCGGTCTCGCCCGGTTCCACCTTGCCGCCGGGGAACTCCCACTTGCCGGCGGCCTCGGGCGGCGCGCTGCGCTGACACGCGAGAACCCGGCCGGAAGTGATGATCACTGCCGCCACGATGACCCTGGGTGACGACGTGGCCTTGACGTACTGTTCCGACGGCATGGATTCAAAGATCCCACAAAAGTTCACCGATCAGGTTGCCCGTTGCTGCCCCGATCGTCACGCAAACACGGATATGTGGGCGTGGACACGGGTGTCCGGACGGACGAAACTGTGGGGCACCGACCATGACGACTCGGCGACAGTTCGGCCACAAGCCGGCAACGGCGCTAAGGGGGGTGCGGCAATTGCGGGCCAGAAGACGCCGGAGCACCGGCACCGATTATCTGAGCGATGCCCTCGCGCTGCTGGGCGGGTGGACCCGTGACGGTGTTCAGCTCCGCCGCGATCTCGCCTGCGACGACAGTCAGCACGCGGCGCTGACCGAACGTATCAAAGTAGCGGCGGACACACTTCACATACGGCCTAGTATCCGGCGGGTCGACGGTCACACTCAGATCTGTCTGGGCCAGCAGGACGGCACCGCCATCACTGATGGTGAGGTGACCCTCGCGGCCCGGATCGAGGATTTCTACCGCACCGTCGTCGAACGGCCGTAGCCCGCCGGGACTACGCTGCGCCGCATGACTGACGTGGTGTATGACAACAAGGGCCAGCTGGAGCAGATCCGCAGCGGCCTGCTCGACGGGGAAGAGATCATCGCGGTCTACGACGCGATCGGCGCGGGCACCGGTTTCATCGGGCTCACCAGCCGGCGGATCATCATCCAGGATCAGTCCTACGTCGGTAAGCGGTTCGCGATCACCAGCATCCCGTACACCAAGGTGAGCAGCGTCAGCGTGATCAGCAACAAGAGCTGGGCCGGTCAGTTCTTCTCCTCGGGCACCATCGCGATCACCGTCGGCACCCACGTGTACGAGATCGAGTTCCGCGGTTCGGACAAGGCGCACCACGTGCACAACCTGATCCTGAGCCGCGCGAGCTGACGGCTCACGAGCCGAACGCCTGGGTGAGGTCCCAGACGTAACGGCGGCCGGCCGGCTCCTCGTCCCGCCACACCACCTCCCACCGCCCGCGCGGATCACGCTGCGGCTCGCTGATCCGGCCGTGCCCCTGGCGCTCCTTCACACTCGGCGGCTGGTCGCTGTCCGGGAAGCTGAAGGTCACCACGAAGCGGGTGAACGCCGAGGGCGTACCGCCGGCGGCGGGCAGGCGGTCGTCCCAGACCAGCTGGTCCCAGCCCCGCTCACGCAGCGGCCGCCACAGGCCCCGGGGCCGGTATTCCACCTGCCACTCGGTCGGCGAGGTCATCGCCGGGTCGAAGATCAGCCACAGCCGCAGGAGGCGGGTCTGCTCCAGCGGCAGTGCGGTGATGGTGCCGGCGACCGGGCGCAGTGCCTTGAACGAGATCTCGTCGAGCCGCACGAGGCGGTCGGTGTCGGTGGGCACGATCGGCCGCATGGTCCGGTGGGTGACCAGCGGCTCCGGGGTGGTCATCCGCTTCTCGACGATGCGGTCGCTCTCGTCGTCGTCGCCGACCGTGACGAGAACCTCGAGGGTCTCCGAGAAGAGCGGCTTCTCCCGGTCGCTCATCCGCTGGATGGCGTCCAGGTAGTGCTGGTGGCCGGCCCGCTGCAAGGCGAGCGCCTTGGTGGCCTCGAGCAGGTCGGCCTTGAGCTGGCGGATCTTGACGACGAAGGCGAGCTGCCAGAGGCGTACGACGAAGTAGAGCAGGCAGGCGAGGAAGACGGCGGTCAGGAACCGCTGGGCGGTGCGGGTGGGTATGCCGCCCAGCTGGGCGACGCCCGATGCCAGGCCGATGAGCACGATCGCAACGTTCAGGGTGCCCCTGAATAAGGTGTGATACTTCGACGGCGTCTCCGGCATCATTCCTCATGATGACGAATACCTCGTTACCGACAAATAGCTATATAGAGTGACCAGCCACGCCACGGGACGCCCGTTCGTACGATGACCACGCACCGATCAGCGGACCGGGCATGCCAGACCGGCCCACCCGCGACGGTTACCGGCGAGTAACCATTGCTCCGGGATTTCGGGTCGCCGCATGCTACCGGGGATCGATGCAGGCAGTTCGATCCTCGACCCCCGGAGGCGATCACCGGTGCTGACCCATTTACAGCGACCGTTGACCCGCAGATACAGCGCCGACATCCTCGGATACGGCTTCGGTCCGGCCCCGGCCGGGACTCCGGGCGAGGGCGGTCAGCCACGCCGGCTCAGCGCCGCCCTCGGCGCCAACGCCATCTTCGCCTTCGCGTTCCTGCTGTCAGCGGTGCTGGTGGGCCTCGCCACGCTCGCCCTGCACTGAGCTCCGGCGAAATCCCACCGAGGGCGAAATCCCACTGAGCTCCGGCGAGAACCCGCTGGCGAGACCCCCGCGAGGTCAGCGGTAACTTCCGCCCTCACCGCCAGGCATGACAGCCATGGTTCTCCCTCTCCGCACGGATCGAATCCCAAGCTTCCAACGGATCGATTCCAGCCTAGTGACGCCGGGGGCTCAGATCCCGGGAACGGCGAGCACCCGGGTGGGCAGGGCGGTCTCCATCACTGATCCGTCGGCGGCGCGCTTCACCTCGTACGCCGAAGGCCCGTCCCGGTCTGACACCGCCTCCTCCAGAACGGTGCCGCGATAGACCAGCCCGGCCCCGTCGTCGGTCGCGTAGCCGTCGGGCAGCGTGCCGTCGCCGATCAGCTCGTGCATCTTCGGCCTGCGCCGTTCCTCGGCGTCGTAGTGCACCCCGTTGCTGTAGGGCAGCCAGCCCAGCCCATCGGTGAAGCCGCGCAGCTCAGGCCCGTAGCTGTCGGTGCTGCCGCCGGCGTGCCAGCAGATCGAGCCGGCCGACACGCCGCTCATCACCACACCGGCCTGCCACGCCTCGTGCAGGATCTCGTCGACGCCGTGCACCCGCCAGACCGCGCAGAGGTTGGCCACGCTGCCGCCGTCCACCCAGATGACGTCCTGGGCGAGCAGGTGCGAGCGGATGTCGTCGACGTTCGGCATCGGGAAAAGCTGTAGGTGCGACATGGTGAACTCGGTGCCGGCGAACCCCGCGTAGAAGGCGCCGATCCGTGCCTCCGCGTCGCCGGTGGCCTGCGCCAGCACACAGATCTTCGGAGCGCTCCGGGCGTTGGCCAGCTCCGCGGCGAAATAGTGGATCGCACCCGGGCGCAGGTCGAACGGGCCGCGCCCGCCTCGCCGGAAGAACGCGCTGGTGGCCAGGATGGTGGGAACGTCAGCCGTCACCGCAACATCATCGCGCACGCGTCGGTCGTCTCCAGCACGAGATCCGCGGCGATGTCGATGGCCAGGGTGAGATGCATCGGGTCGTTGTTGACCGCGGCGAACGCGGCGTCCACCCGGCTGCGGAACCCGTCCGGCGCACCCGGCAGGGCACCGGCCGCGGCCACCGCGCCCTTCTCGTTGATCAGCCACTGGCGGGCCGCGCCGTGCAGGGCGTGCGCGCAGACACCGGCCAGCCGGAACAGGCACCCCGCGATGTAGGCGCTGTCGCCGCGGGTCACCGCCTTGCGGGCCAGGCCGATCAGGAAATCGGCCTCCCAGAGGCCGGCGACCAGGGCGTCCGCGAGCGGCCGCGGAAAGATCCGCACGCGGCGCTGGAGGGTGGCGAGCTCACCGGTCGGGTCGGCCAGGATGCGGCCCACTGCCAGTTCTCCGGGGTACGAGAAATCCGGCACCCCCAGCGGATGGCCGGCTTGGACGTGGAACGCGTACACGCCCTTCTCCGCGTCCGACCAGCACCGCTGCACCCGCGCGACATCCCGGTAGATCCAGTCGACGGCGTTGTCGCTGACGTTGAGCCAGCCGCCGCCGTCCACCCACGGGCCCCAGCCGCCGGGCTCGGTCACCCGGCTGCCCGGCCCACCGGCCTCCACGGCCAGTTCGCCCAGCCTCACCGTGTCCAGCGGGGCCCGGTAGTAGAGGCCGAGGTCGGTGTCCGAATCCGGGGTGTGTGTCCGCCGTGCCCGGCTGCCGCCGAGGACGACCCCGATCACGCCGGGCACCGTGATCAGACGTCCGGCCAGTGCGGTCAGGTCGGCATCGCTCAGCGCCATGCCTTTACGGTGATCTCCTGTGCCGGGCGGCGCAATCACCGGGTGGCCTTCAACACAGTGTCGCGGGTTCCAGGCGTACGTCATCGAGGGTCTCCGGGGTGACCAGTTCGAGGTCCTGCTCCTCGACCAGCACCGAGCCGCCCAGCTGGACGGCGGTGTTCTCCTCCCGTGCCTGCGGCTTGTTCCGCGGCTTGTTTTTCGCGTGGCCGGTGGCGGCCTTTCCGCCGGCATCCTCGGGGCAGACCGCGGAGCGGCCGAGTGGCACGCAGACCGGGACCCGCTCGCATCCCCTGTCCCGGTACCTGTCGAACTTGCGGCGGGCGCCGAACGCCACGACGCGCGGTTCCGGCTGCCGGGTGACGGTGGTGTCGACGAGCCGCCGGTTGGCGGGCTTGCCGTCGATCACCGTGACCAGGTAGCGCAGGGTCTCCGCGCCCGGCGCGCCCGGCGCGTCGACGCGGCGGGCGCCGCGCGGCAGTGAGGGGTCGCGGATCAGTTGGGTCTGGAACGGGATGGGCCTGGTCTCGACGTCGGTGCGGGTCGTGACGACCGGCTGTGCGGGTGGCGCGGGCGGCGCCGGAGGCAGGGCGGGCACCGGCGCGTCGCGCTCCGCGGATTTTTCACCAGCAGCGGTACGAACGGCGCGCGGCCCGGTCCGGTCGGCCGGGTCGTCGACCGCCCGGGCACGGCTGAGCTGGTCCGTCGCCGGCGCGGCGGTGGTCACGTGCGTGGGCGCGGCCGTGTGCCGCTGGGGCAGGGGCTCGGCCGCGGCGGCCGCACGGCTCACCACCTCCGGGTCCTCGTCCAGCATCGGGGCGCCGAGGTCGACCTCGGCGACGGCACCGCCGGCCGCGGCCGTGGTACTCGGATCATCGCCGGTCAGGGCTGCCACGCCGACCGCTCCCCCACCGATCAGGACGAGGAGAGCCCCGGTGCCGGCGGCCATCCGGAGGCCGAACGGCAGCCGGGCCCACCAAGACTTTCGTGGCATTTCGAGCAGATGCTGCCAAGAGTCACTAGTTGTCTGGTTTTGCACCAAAGCATTGTGACTCCCCACGAGCCGGACGCAAGCCACTCCGGGTCACCCGAAATGATTACCGCCGCGCCCCGCGACCGGCCTGCCGCGTTACCCCGTCGAGGTGAAAAGTCGGCGGAAGACCGGCGTGCGCGCCCGCCGTACGATCGGAGCCATGTCCGCCACCACGTCGCAGAGCCCCGGCGACGGCAGCGCCGCACCGGCGGAGCTCAGTCCGCTTACACCGCAGGAAGAGGCGGTGATGCGCGCCCTCGGCCGGTTCCTGCTGGTCATGCCCCGCGCGCTGGACGCCGACCTGACCCACGAGCAGCGCATGTCCCTCAGCGAGTACTCGGTGCTGCGCCACCTCTCCGAGACACCCGGTCAGCTGATGCGGATGAGCGAACTCGCCACCGCGTGCGACATGTCACTGAGCGGCATGACACGACTCGCCGCCAAACTCGAATCCCTCGGCTACCTGCGCCGCATCCGCTGCCAGGAGGACGCCCGCGGCGCCAACGCCGTGCTGACCGAGAAAGGCCTCGAACGACTCCGGGAGGCCTGGCCCAGCCACCTCGCCAGCGTCCGCCGGCACATCTTCGACCACCTCAGCGAGCTGGACCTGGCCAAGCTCGCAGCCGCCTTCTCCGCCATGGCCGCCGACACCTGATCACTTCCCCGTGCCGCTCCCGGGCGCGAGCCGTACCAATTGCGACAATGTGCTCGTGCTCACCACTGGTACGGGCGACCGGATAGCCCGCATCGTCTCCGAAGTGCTCGCCCCCGCCGTCCTGGTCGCGGCACTCCTGCTGACCGTCGGCTGGCACGCCGGCGACACACCAGGCGTCTCCCGCTGGTGGGGCCTGCCCGGCGCCCTCTTCGCCGCCGTCATCCCCCTCGGCTACGTCCTCAACGGCGTCCGCACCGGCCGCTTCACCGACCACCACATCCCCGACCGCGCCGACCGCCGCATCCCGCTGATCTTCGGCACCGGGTCGCTGGTGGCCGGGCTGATCCTCCTCCTCGCACTGGGTGCGCCCCGCGAGGTTCTCGCCCTGCTGGCGGCGGGCGGGGTGGGGCTGGGGGTGTTCGCGCTGGTGACGCACTGGTGGAAGATGTCGATCCACGCGGGGGTCGCTGCGGGGACGGTGGCGGCTTTGACTGCTGTTTACGGGCCGGTCGCTCTGGTCGGGGTTCCGCTGGTCGTGCTGGGTGGGTGGGCTCGGGTGCGGCTCACTGCCCATACGCCTGCTCAGGTCGTGGTGGGAGCCCTGGCCGGCGCCGTCATCGCCGCCACGATCTTTCCCGCTCTCCGCTGAGCCCTTCCGCTTTCCCGCTGGCTCTTCCCCCTCCGCGCTGACCAGTCCCCGGGCGTCGTTCGGCCGCTGAGACCCCTTCACCCTCGCCGCGTGTCAAGGTCCAGTTCAGGCGAGGGCGTTGGCGGCGGCGCAGGTGGAGGCGAGGTCGGTGTGAACGGGTAGGCCGGGGCGGATCAGGGCCAACTGTTCGACGACGTCGAAGCGGCGCTGGTAGGCGGGGTGCGCGCCGACGGCGAGGGGCTTGGAGGAGCTTGACCAGCGGCCGAGTTCGAAGAGGACTATCGGCTGGGTGGTCTCGTGGGAGAACCAGAACAGGATGGCGTCGGCGAGGGTCAGGTGCTCGAACTCCCAGCGGATCTGGCGGGCACCCTCGGCCGGGTCGCCCATCGGGAACCCGGCGCGGCGCGGGTTGTAGATGGTGGGCCAGGCCGGAGCCAGGTGCTCGATCGCCCGCTGCTGCCAGTCGCCGACGCCACTGATCCCACCCGCCAGGAAGATGGCCGGCCGCGGTGACGTTTCCGCGCGCTCCGGCGCGACGATGACGGTCATGCGGCTCAGTCAATCCGGCGGGCGGGGCGAGTCAAGGGTGACCCACCACTTCAGCCCGGCGGGCGCGCTGCGGCCTTGCCTCGCATGCCCGTCGCGCTGACCCTCGAGAGCTCTTCGTCCATCGTACAAAATAGGTTTTTTGGATGTTGCCCTGGCTTTGCGAGCCAGATTTGGCGCCTGGCTCTCCGCTGGGCAGGCGTTCGCGGTGGGTTGCTGATCAGCGTCACGGTGGGGTGGAGTCGCTCAGGTTCAGGAACATCAGGTGCAGCCCCACCAGGCCGTGGTCGGGGTGGTCGAATGCCTCCGGGACGGTGGCGAGCACCTTGAAGCCCAGCGAGCGCCACAGATGCACCGCCGCCTCGTTGGTCTCCACCACCGCGTTGAACTGGATGCTCCGATAACCGGTGGCACGCGCCCAGCCGACAACATGCTCACCGAGAGCGCGACCGACCCCGCGGCCGGAATGCCGTGGATCGACCATGAAGCTGGCCGTTGCCACATGTGCGCCCCGGCCGGGCCGATTGGGTCCCATCTTCGCGCTTCCGAGAACGGTCGTCCCGTCCACCGCGACGACGGTCCGGCCCGGAGGGGATTCCATCCACCACCCACGAGCCTGCTCCAGAGACAGACTCTCGGGGAACGCATACGAGTGGCCCTGCGCGACGATCTCCCTGAAGAACGGGTAGATCGCCGGCCAGTCACCGTCCTCGGCGTCGCGGATCGTCATTGGAGGGTGGACCGCAACTACACGTTGAACCTGAATTCGACGACGTCGCCGTCCTTCATGATGTAGTCCTTGCCCTCCATGCGGACCTTGCCGGCGGCCTTGGCCGCGGACATCGAACCCGCCGTCATCAGGTCGTCGAAGCTGACGATCTCGGCCTTGATGAAGCCGCGCTGGAAGTCGGAGTGGATGACTCCGGCGGCTTCCGGTGCGGTGGCGCCGACCGGGATCACCCAGGCGCGGGCCTCTTTCGGGCCGGCCGTGAGGTAGGTCTGCAGGCCGAGGGTCTCGAAGCCGACGCTGATCAGCCGGTTGAGGCCGGGCTCGTTCTGGCCGGTGGACTGGAGCAGTTCGAGGGCCTCGTCGTCGTCCAGCTCGATCAGCTCGGACTCGATCTTCGCGTCCATGAAGACGGCCTCGGCGGGCGCGACGAGCGCGCGCAGCTCGTCGAGGAACGCCGCGTTGCCGAGTTCGGCCTCGTCGACGTTGAAGACGTAGAGGAACGGCTTCGTGGTGAGCAGGTGAAGCTCAGCCAGCAGCTCCAGCTCGATGTCGGCGGCCTTCGCGCCCTGGTAGAGCGTGACACCGTCGTTGAGCAGCTTGAACGCGGCCTCGGCGGCTGCCACCGTTGCGGCCTTCTCCTTCTTGAGCTTGGCCTCCTTCTGCAGACGGGGCAGCGCCTTCTCGACCGTCTGGAGGTCGGCCAGGATCAGCTCGGTGTTGATCGTCTCGATGTCGTCGGCCGGCGAGACCTTGCCGTCGACGTGCAGCACGTTCGGGTCGGAGAAGGCCCGGACCACCTGGCAGATCGCGGAGGCGTCGCGGATGTTCGCGAGGAACGCGTTGCCGCGGCCCTGACCCTTGGAGGCGCCGCGGACCAGGCCGGCGATGTCGACGAAGCTCACCGGCGCCGGCAGGATCTTCTCACTGCCGTGCAGCTCGGCCAGCTTCCCCAGCCGCTCGTCGGGCAGACCGACCACGCCGACGTTGGGCTCGATCGTCGCGAACGGGTAGTTCGCGGCGAGCACGTCGTTCTTGGTCAGGGCATTGAACAGGGTGCTCTTGCCGACGTTGGGCAGGCCGACGATTCCGATGGTGAGGCTCACGGAACGCCAGTCTACGGGTTCTGCCTAACTGAAGAACCGCCGCAGTTCGGCAGCGACCCGGGCGGGTTTGCCGCTGTTGTCGGCGGCGGTATGGCCGACGCCGCTCAGGGTCACCCGGCGCACCCGCGGCAGGACCGGTTCCAGGCCGCTCAAGACCATCTTGAGGTACGCCGCGGAGCGCTCGCCGCCCAGCAGAAGCGTCTCGGCCGTCACCGCCGCGTAGGTGTCCAGCGGGCCGGCCGCGTCGTTGACCACCGCCGCGTCGAGGCGCATCGTCGGGATCAGCTCGCCGATGGCCCTGCCCTCGCCGCTGCGGATCGCGAGGCCGAACAGCGGGATCAGCGCCACCCGGGGCACGAACCGCAGGTCACCGGTGCCCTTGACGACGGTGGCGAAGGCGGCGGCACGACGGCCCTTGGCGAGCTCCTTCTCGTAGCGGGGCAGCCAGCCGACCGGGTCGTAGGAGCCGTCGAGCTTCAGCGGCGGCTCGTAGAGCGCGAGACGGTCGATGGGCAGCTCGAGCGCGGCGTTGAGGGCGATCACCGCGCCGGAACTGAGACCGAAGACGTTGCGGGCGCCGGTCTCGTCGAGCAGCACCCTCAAGTCGTCGATCTCAGCCCGGAGGCCGTGATCGGGGCCGGCCGGACCGCTCTCGCCGCGGCCACGGCGGTCGGGAACATAGACGGTGAAATTCTCGGCCAGGTCGCGGGCGAGCGTCGTGAAATTCGCCGAGGCCATCATGCCGCCGTGCAGGAGCACGACCTTGGAGCTGCCGCCGTTGCCGAAGGCGCGCCATCGGATGCCGGTACGCGTTGCTGTCATCGCCATGACGTCAACGTTAGTTGACAGATACCAGGTCGTCAACTTTGGTTGACACGAGTTGGAAGCACGGTCATGTCCGAAACCCGCCAGCTTCGGCGGGGTGGGCGGGAGCATGCTCAAGGCATGGAACTGGACTTCGAACGCTGCTACCGCGCCGTCGACAGCCGCGACCAGCGGTTCGACGGCTGGTTCTACACGGCCGTCCGGACCACCGGGATCTACTGCCGGCCGTCCTGCCCCGCCGTCACGCCGAAACGGGAAAACGTCACGTTCCACCCGAGCGCGGCCGCCGCACAGCGCGCCGGCTACCGGGCGTGCCGGCGATGCCGGCCCGACGCGGCACCCGGCTCCCCCGAATGGGACCTGCGAGCAGACGTCGTCGGGCGGGCGATGCGGCTGATCGGCGACGGCGTCGTCGACCGCGAAGGAGTGGCCGGGCTGGCCGGGCGGCTCGGATACACGGAACGGCACCTCAACCGGATGCTCACCGCGGAACTCGGCGCCGGGCCGCTGGCACTCGCCCGGGCCCAGCGGGCGCAGACAGCCCGCATCCTCATCGAAACGACCGATCTGGGGCTCGCGGAGATCGCGTTCGCGGCCGGCTTCGGCAGTGTGCGGCAGTTCAACGACACGATCCTTGAGGTGTACGCGCAGCCGCCCAGCGGGTTGCGGGAGAAACGGCCCGCGGTTCCCGGCGGAGGGGAGGCGGGGAGCATCCACTTGCGACTCGCGTACCGGCCGCCGCTGCATGCGGGTGCGCTGCTGGAATTTCTCGGAGCCCGGACCCTGCCCGGGGTTGATGAGCTGGACGGGGAGACGTACCGGCGAGGGTTGTTGCTGCCGCACGGGAACGCGGCGGTGGCGTTGAGGCCGGCGGAACGGTGGGTGCACGCGACCCTGCGGCTCGGAGATGTGCGGGATCTGGCGCCGGCGGTGGCGCGGTGCCGGAGGCTGCTCGACCTGGACGCGGATCCGGTGGCGGTGGACGGGGTGCTGGGAGAGGATGCGGCGCTTCGGGAAGTGGTGGAGAAGGAGCCCGGGGTGCGGGTGCCGCGCAGTGTTGACGGGTTCGAGATGGCGGTTCGGGCTGTGGTGGGGCAGCAGGTGAGTGTGGCGGGGGCTCGGACGACTGTGGGCCGGCTCGTGCGGGCCGCTGTTGCTCTTCGCGGGGGGCCCTCCCCCTCTCCCCTGACCACCACCGGAGGCGAGCCACTCACCGGTTTCCCGGCAGCGAGCACCGTCGCCGAACTCCCCGACTCGGCCTTCGGCATGCCGGCAGCACGCCGCACCACCATCCGCGCCCTGGCCCAGTCCGTGGCCGACGGCACCCTCGACCTCGAACCCGGCGCCGACCGCACCGAAGCCGTGGCCCGCCTCACCAAACTCCCCGGCATCGGCCCGTGGACCGCCGGTTACGTCGCCATGCGCGCCATCGGCGACCCCGACGCCTTCCTCGAAACCGACCTCGCCGCACGCCGGGGTGCTGCAGCACTCGATCTCCCCGACACCGCCAAGTCCTTGGCAGCCCACGCCGAACGCTGGCGTCCCTGGCGCTCCTACGCACTGATCCGTCTCTGGCGGGCCGCCTGAGAACCGGGCTGCCTCGAAACCTACGCCGACCGCAACCCACCCGGCCGGTTATCCACATTCCTCCGCTGTCCACAGGCCCCCGCGCAAGATCTCGCGCGTTGGGCAACGCTGAACCCTCCTGTGAGGAGAAGACAATGCTTCGTCATGCGACATTCGACACCCCGGCCGGCCCGTTCACCGTGGTCGCCACGTCCGCCGGCGCGGTCCGCGCCGCCGGTTTCACCACCGACGTCCCCGAGCTGATGCGGCTGGTGCACCCCGCTCTGGCCGCCCCGGTCGTGGCCGACGACGACGTCGGTCCGGCGGCCGCGGCGGTCCGCGACTATCTGGACGGTGACCTGACCGCTCTCGACGGCGTCGTGGTCGAGCAGCACAGCGGCGGCGAGTTCCTGCGCCACGCATGGGAGGTGATGCGGCAGATCAAGCCGGGCGCCCCCGTGACGTACACCCGCTATGCCGAGCTGGCCGGCCGCCCGGCAGCGGTCCGCGGCGCGGCGTCGGCCTGCGCACGTAACGCGGTCGCGCTCTTCCTGCCTTGTCACCGCGTGCTGCGCACGGACGGATCCCTCGGCGGCTATCGGTGGGGTTTGCCGGTCAAGGAATGGCTGCTGAAGCACGAGGCCGGCGACTGACGGTTCCGCTCCTTTTTTCGTACGAGACAAGTGCACCGCGCCGTGATCACGGGGTACTGCCTTCGCAGCGCGATCCAGCTGCCGGGTCACGGCCGCAGCGCGCCCGCCGGGCTGAAGCGGTGGGTCACGCCGCTACCGTTCCGCCCCACAACGGTTCCCTGCACGGCACCGTCCCTCATCCCGCTCATCCAATGCCCCGGCGACGGCCGTGGGCGCCGAGCCGAGCGTAGGTAGCTGCACACATTGGGGTTACGTGCGCGTCCACAAGGCCCCCGACGTGTGTTCAGTCCCGTCTCGTGGGGTGGCCCTGGAGATGCTGACCCTCGCTGTCCATCTCACGGTGCTCGCGCCACTGCTGATCGGCATCGACCGGCTCGCCGACGGCCGCTGCGACCAGCGCGGACGTGTTGTCCACAGGCGCCTAAAAAGTATCGCGGGCGCCGGGGAGGGCGCCTACGCTGACCGGCATGACTGATACGGGAACCGGGCGCCCCGGCCTCCCCGAGCGGCCGTCGCTGGACGGGCTCGAGGAGAAGTGGGCGTCGCGCTGGCAGGGGGAGGAAACGTACGCGTTCGACCGTTCCAAGGAGCGGGCGGACGTGTTCTCGATCGACACACCCCCGCCGACCGTATCGGGCTCGTTGCACGTCGGGCACGTCTTCTCCTACACGCACACCGACACTGTCGCGCGGTTCCAGCGGATGCGCGGCAAGACCGTTTTCTATCCGATGGGCTGGGACGACAACGGGCTGCCCACCGAGCGCCGCGTGCAGAACCTGTTCGGGGTTCGCTGCGATCCGACGCTGCCCTACGACCCGGATTGGCAGCCCGCGGCGGAGCGGCCGAAGGACCCCGTGTCGATCTCGCGGCGCAACTTCGTCGAGCTGTGCAGCCGGCTTACCGTCGAGGACGAGAAGGCGTTCGAGGAGTTGTGGCGGCGGCTCGGGCTGTCCGTCGACTGGGGACTGACCTATACGACGATCGGGGAGAAGTCGCGGGCCGTCTCGCAGCGGGCGTTTCTGGCGAATCTGGCGCGGGGTGAGGCGTACACGGCCGAGGCTCCGACGCTGTGGGATGTCGGTTTCCGGACCGCTGTCGCGCAGGCCGAGCTCGAGGATCGGGAGCGCCCGGGTGCATACCACAAGTTGCGCTTCCACGGCCCGGACGGGCAGCCGGTCGAGGTCGACACGACGCGGCCCGAGTTGCTGCCGGCCTGCGTCGCGCTGGTTCATCATCCGGGCGATCCCCGGTTCGCGGGTCTCACCTCGGTCCGCACGCCGTTCTTCGACGTCGAGGTCCCGGTCCGGGAGCATCCGCTGGCCGCGGCCGACAAGGGTACGGGCATCGCGATGGTCTGCACGTTCGGTGACCTGGCCGACGTCACGTGGTGGCGCGACCTGGATCTGGAGACGCGCGTCGTCCTGGGCCGCGACGGGCGGTTCCTGCCGGACCGGCCGGCCGGCGTCTCGTCGGCCGGATATCAGGGTTTCGCCGGTCTGACGGTCGCGGCCGCCCGGCGGGAGATCGTCCGGCTGTTGCGGGAGTCGGGCGACCTGATCGGGGAGCCTCGGCCGATCAGGCATCCGGTCAAGTACTACGAGAAGGGCGACTCGCCGCTGGAGATCGTCACCAGCCGGCAGTGGTTCATCCGTAACGGCGGGCGTGACCCGAAGCTGCGGGATCGCCTGCTGGCGCGGGGCCGGGAGCTCGAGTGGGTTCCGGAGGCCATGCGCCACCGATATGAACACTGGGTCACCGGCCTGACCGGGGACTGGCTGATCAGCCGTCAGCGGTTCTTCGGCGTGCCGATCCCGATCTGGTACCGGCTCGACGACGCTGGCGAGCCGGACTACAGCCAGCTTCTCATACCGGACGATTCGGCACTGCCAGTCGACCCTTCGTCGGAATGTCCGCCCGGTTTCTCCGAGGAGCAGCGCGACGTCCCCGGCGGCTTCGCAGCGGATCCGGATGTGATGGACACGTGGGCGACGTCGTCGCTCAGCCCGCAGATCGTCACCGGCTGGAGCACCGACGAGGACCTGCACCGCCGGGTCTTCCCGATGGACCTCCGGCCGCAGGGGCACGACATCATCCGCACCTGGCTGTTCTCCTCGGTGCTGCGCGGCGACCAGCTGGCCGATGTCCTGCCGTGGCGGCGAGCGGTCCTGTCCGGCTGGATCCTCGACCCCGACCACAAGAAGATCTCCAAATCGCAGGGCAACTCGGCCGTCACGCCGGTCGCGCTGCTGGAGCAGTACGGGTCCGATGCCGTGCGGTACTGGGCGTCGAGCGGCCGCCCCGGCGCCGACCTGGCGTTCGAGCCCGCCCAGCTCAAGGTCGGGCGGCGGCTCGCGACGAAGCTGCTCAACGCGTCGCGGTTCGCACTCGGTCTGGGCGCGGCACAGGCACTGCGGGAGCCGGTCACCGAGCCGCTCGACCGGGCCATGCTCGGCCGGTTGGCGGCGGTGCTGTCCGACGCCACCGGCGCGTTCGACAAATATCAGCACACCGACGCGCTGCAGACGGCCGAGACGTTCTTCTGGACGTTCTGCGACGACTACATCGAGCTGGTCAAGGACCGGGCGTACGGGTCGGGGCCGGGTGCCGACTCGGCCAGGGCCGCGCTCGCCGCTGGGCTGTCGGTGCAGCTGCGGTTGTTCGCGCCGTTCCTGCCCTACGTCACCGAGGAGATCTGGTCCTGGTGGCGGTACGGGTCGGTGCACCGTGCCACCTGGCCGACGACGTATGAGCTGACCCGGGTGGCTCCGGAGAGCGACCCGTCGCTGCTGGACCTGGCCGGTGAGGCGCTCCGGCAGGTCCGGCGGGCGAAGTCCGACCGCAAGGTCTCCATGAAGACGGAGGTGCCCCTCGCCGAGGCACTCGGGCCGGCCGCCCTGCTCGACCAGTTGGAGCTGATCGACGGCGACTTCCGGGCCGCCGGGCGGATCACAAAACTGGACCTGCTCCGGGACCGCACCACGGAACTCGTCATCGCCTGCGCGTTCTGACCCACCCCGGCCGCCGGAGCAACCGCCCCGGCGTCCGGGAGCCTCAACCCGCCCCACCACCTCGGCGGCCGGGGAGCGTCGCTCGCCCAGCCCACCGGCGGCCGGGGCTCCACCGCCCCGCGGGATAACAGGGCGGCGGGTGCGAGCTTCGGCCCGCCCAGCCGGGGTGGCGGGGCGGCGGGCGGGACGGTGGGCGGGACGGTGGGCGGGACGGGACCTGGGCAAACGGCAGTGGGCGGGCGGCGGTTGGTCCACCATAGGAGGCATGTCGATCGCACCGGAGGAGGTCGAGGCTCCGGCCCGGGACGCGGTGCTTTTCCGGTCGTCGCCGGTACGGACGTTTGTCACGGTGTTCGTGGTGCTGATGGTCGCGTACCTGGCGGTCTCGCCGGTCGTGGCGATGATCGCGCCGGACACTGGTGATCCCTGGTGGGTCACCGCCGCACAAGCGGTAGTCGTCGGCGTGACGGTGTCGGGGGCCTACGCGTTGTCGGCGCGGGCCGCGCTGACTACTTGGGTACGTGTGTCGGCGGGCGGGGTGGAACTCGCCGCGCAGGACAGCGACCCCGTTCTGCTGGACTGGCCGGACATCGCCGCCGTGGTGATCCGGCGGGACGGGCTGCGCACGATTCTCGAGGTGGTGCCCGCCGATTTGGACAGCGTGCATCCGGTGCAGGACACCCGTACCGGGGGGCCGGCGATGGTCGACACTCCGCGTGGGCCGGCCTTCACCGCGGACCTGACGCAGATTTGGCCCAGCCCGCGCGCGCTACGCCTGGAACTTTCACGCCGCATGCACCAAGCCGCCGACCGCGACAACGGATAGCCGCACACGTTGGGGTTGGGTGCGCGTTTACCCACGTCATAGGCGTAGCCATCGCACACGCAACCCCAACGTGTGCAGTTACCTCGGTCGGGCTCAGCGAGCGGCGAGCAGCGAGCAGCGAGCAGCGCTGAACGGCGAGCCGCGGCGGTGAACGGCGGCGCTGGGTGGCGTTAGAAGTCGCCGCCGAAGTCGCCGCCGCCCCAGTCGCCGCCGGCGAAGTCGCCGCCCGTGTCGCCCATGTCGCCGCCGCCCATGTCGCCGCCCATGTCGCCGCCGCCCATGTCGTTGTCGTAGCCGAAGTCGCCGAAGCCGGGTGAGAAGAGGGCGTCGAAGATGAGCATTCCGCCGAGCACGCCGGCGCCCGCGCCCAGGGCTGTCTTCCAGACCGGGGTCGAGTACCAGCCGGCCGGAACGGGGCGGCCCTGGACCCGGCCGCCCGGGTAGTAGTAGGGCGTGTCGGCACCTGGGCGGGGTCCCGCCTTGTAGGCGTGGCCCTCGACCGTGACCTCACGCTCCTGGGTGAGGTGGCCGGTGCCCGCGGAACCGGTGAGCTGGGGCAGGTCGGGGCCGGGGTCGAGGCCCATCGCGGTGCGGGCGGCCCGCACGTAGGTGAGGCCCTCCAGCGCCGACTCGCGGGCCAGTTCGAACTGGCGGACCGTGTTGGCCTGCTGAAGCTGGCCGCCGGCGGCGTTGTAGCGCTCGCCCGCGTCGGCGAGGGCCTGCCGGGCCGCCGGGTCCTCGGAGCTCAGGTTCATCACCTGGCCGCCGAGCCGTTCATACCAGCGCTGTGCCTCGGCCCGGGCGTCCTCCAGCTGGGTCTGCCGGCGGGCCTGGCCACTGCGTTGTGTCGCGGCGATCACGAGCATGACCACTGCCACGATGGCCAGGATCAGCAACACGCTCTTCATGTTTCCACGGTACCCCCGCAGGTCACGTCCGACCTTTCTGGCAATCTGCGGTGGTGACCTTCTCGACACTGGGTGTGATTCTCGTCTGTCTGGCGGCCGGAGCCGCTCTGGGCTGGCTGGCCGCGCGGGCTCGCGCGGCCACCGACATAGCGCGGCTGGAGGCGACAGTGACGGCCGCGCGCGACGGTGAGCAGCGTCTTGAGCAGTCGCTTCGGGCACTGTCCTATGAGGCGACCGCGCAGTCGCAGGAGGCGGTCGCCCGGGCGGTGGCGCCGTTGCACGAGACGCTGCGGCGGTACGAGGACCGGGTCGGGCAGCTCGAGCACGACCGGGTTGACGCGTACGCGGAGCTGCGGGAGCAGGTACGGGCCATGGGTGTGGTCTCCGGTGAGTTGCGGACGGAGACCAAGCAGCTGGTGGCCGCGCTGCGTACCCCGCAGGTGCGGGGCCGCTGGGGTGAGCACCAGCTGCGGCGGATCGTGGAGGCGGCCGGCCTGCTGGAGCATTGCGACTTCGCCGAGCAGGTCACTGCGACGACCGACGATCAGGGGGTACGCCCGGACCTGGTGGTGAAACTGCACGGCGGCCGGATGGTCGTGGTGGACGCGAAGGCGCCGCTGGAGGCCTATCTGTCGGCGATGGAGGCCCGTGACGAGCGGGAGCGTGACGCCTGCCTGGACCAGCACGCGCGGCATCTGAGGGCGCATGTGGACGCGCTCTCCGGCAAGCGGTACTGGACGGCGTTCGACTCCACGCCGGACTTCGTCGTGCTGTTCGTGCCGGCCGACCCGTTCCTGGACGCGGCACTGCAGCGTGATCCGACGCTGATGGAGTACGCGTTCCGCCGCAACCTGGTGCTGGCCACCCCGGCGACGCTGATCGCGATGCTGCGGACGGTCGCCTACTCGTGGCGGCAGGAGGCGCTGACCCGTAATGCCGCGGCCGTGCACGGGCTGGCCCGCGAGCTGTACGGGCGGCTGTCCACGCTGGGCGACCATGTGGACAAGCTGGGTACGTCGCTGGCGGGGGCGGTCACCGCCTACAACCGGGCGGTGGGTTCGCTGGAGTCGCGGGTGCTGGTGAGCGCCCGCAAGCTGGCCGAGATGGGAGTATCGGATGAGGATCTGCTCCCACCCGTACAGGTGGAGTTGACTCCCCGGCAGCCGCAGGCGCCCGAATTCAGCTGACCGCCCGCGCTGCCGCGGCTGCCTTCATGTCCCTGCGCAGCTCCTGCGGCAGGGAGAAGGTGAGCCGTTCCTCGGCCGTGGTGAACTCCGTGACCTCGCCGAAGCCGCGGTCGGCGAGGTGCGCGAGCACCTCCATGACCAGGTCGTCGGGGACGCTCGCGCCGGAGGAGACGCCGACCGTGGTGGCACCCGCCAGCCACTCGTCCTGGATCTCGCTCGCGTAGTCGACCAGGTGGCCGGCCCTCGCGCCGGCGCCGAGGGCGACCTCGACCAGCCGCACCGAATTGGACGAGTTGGTGGAACCGACGACGATGACCACGTCGCACTCCGGGGCGATCTCCTTGATCACGTGCTGGCGGTTGGAGGTCGCGTAGCAGATGTCGTCGCTGGGCGGCGACTGCAGCAGCGGCAGCCGGGTCTTGAGCCGGGCCACGGTCTCCATCGTCTCGTCGACCGAGAGCGTGGTCTGCGACAGCCAGACGACCTTGGACGGGTCGCGGACGACGACGTTCTCCACGTCGTCGGGGCCGTCGACGAGCTGGATGTGGGCGGGAGCCTCACCGGCGGTGCCGATGACCTCCTCGTGGCCCTCGTGACCGATCAGCAGGATGTCGTAGTCGTCGGCGGCGAACCGCTTGGCCTCGTGGTGCACCTTCGTCACCAGCGGGCAGGTCGCGTCGATCGCCTTGAGGTTGCGCTCGCGGGCCTGGTCGTGCACCTCGGGGGCCACCCCGTGCGCGGAGAAGACCACTGTCGAGCCCTCGGGCACCTCGTAGTTCTCCTCGACGAAGATCGCGCCGCGCGCTTCGAGGGTGCTCACCACGTGCTTGTTGTGCACGATCTGCTTGCGCACGTAGACCGGGGCGCCGTAGAGCTTCAGCGCCTCCTCGACGGTCTGCACGGCGCGGTCGACACCGGCGCAGTAGCCACGCGGCTTGGCGAGCAACACCCGCTTACGAGGTTCAGTCACGCCGTAATGGTACGTGGCCCGCTCCGCTGCCCGCCGTCCTGCGATCAGCGCCACAACGCCGCACCGAGGGTCGGGAACTGTCGTCCGGGCGTACCGAAGCTGGGGTTGTCCGGTGGGAAGGAGCGCGACGCGCGGATGGTGGAGTGAGATCCGACGGCAGCGCGCACCCTACTTGGGCAATTCGCCCTGAAACGACCGGATAAGGCGGGATACTTAAGGAATGAGGGGCGAGGACGCGCGCGGCGCCGGCCTGTGGCCCTCGATCCCCGCGGTGCTACGGGTGATGATCGGCTGGTTCTTCACCGGCATCGGGATACTGAACCTGGCCGTCGAGCTCGACGGCGGGCTGACCCCGCGCTATCTGGTGTTCCACGTGGTGCTGCTGTGCGGTGGGCTGGTGCTGCTCACCAGGCAGCGGCTGAAGCCGGGCCGGGCCGGATGGCTCGTCGCCGGCGTGGTCGTGGTGGCCGGGACGGCTTCCGGACGGCCCTATCCGCACGGCTCTGCCCAACACCTGGTCATCAACCTGATCTTCTGGGGCTGTGCCGGGCTGCTGCTGCTGACCGTGGTCGGTGTGGCCGAGCGGCGGCTGCCGGAGCGGCGTACGCCGGTGGACCTGAGCGGGTTCGCCGGCCACGCCGAACCGCAAGCCGTGAGCGCCACCCCGGATCGCAGCGGCGAGAATGTCGGTGGGCTTACGTAATCTGGCCGGGTGACTCAGCCAGAGAAGAGCAGCGCCGACGAGCCCTGGCCGGTTCGCGTGGTCAGTCAGAAGGTCGGCGCCTGGATCTCCAAGCTGGGCTGGGTGTGGGTCGACGGCCAGGTGGCCCAGATCAGCCGGCGGCCCGGTTCCGGCGTGGTCTTCCTGACGCTGCGCGACCCGTCCGCCGACCTCAGCCTCACCGTGACCGCGCACCGCGACGTGCTCGACGCCGGCGCCCCCGAGCTGGCCGAGGGTGCCCGGGTGACGCTGCACGCCAAGCCGGAGTTCTATCCCGCGCGGGGCACGCTGAGCCTGCGCGCCGACGAGATCCGCCAGGTCGGGCTCGGTGAGCTGCTGGCCCGGCTGGAGAAGCTGAAGAAGCTCCTCGGCGCCGAGGGCCTGTTCGCCCGCGAGCGCAAGCGCCGGCTGCCGTTCCTGCCCGGCCGGATCGGCCTGATCACCGGGCGGGCCAGCGCCGCCGAGCGCGACGTGCTGATGAACACCCGTCGCCGCTGGCCGTCCGTCGACTTCCGGGTGGTCAACGTGCCGGTGCAGGGTCCGACCGCGGTCCCGCAGATCATCGACGCGCTCAAGGTGCTGGACAACGACGACTCGATCGACGTGATCGTGATCGCGCGGGGCGGTGGCAGCGTCGAGGACCTGCTCCCCTTCTCCGACGAGGCGCTGTGCCGGGCGGTGTTCGCGGCCCGGACACCGGTGGTCAGCGCGATCGGCCACGAGACCGACGCGCCGCTGCTCGACTACGTCGCCGACCTGAGAGCGTCGACACCCACCGACGCGGCCAAGCGGATCGTGCCTGACCTGGCCGACGAGCGGCGCCTCATCGAGCACGCCCGATCCCGCCTCGACCGGGCGGTGCTCGGCCTGATCGACCGGGAAACCCACCGGATCGAGGCGTGGCGGTCGCGGCCGGTGCTGGCCCGGCCGGAGTCGCTCCTCGACCAGCGGGCCACCGAGGTGACCGCGCTGCGGGACCGGGCCGGGCGCAACCTCGACCACCGGCTGCGCCGCGCCGACGACGACCTGCGGCACACCGTCGCCCGGCTGCGCGCGCTGTCACCCGCGGCGACGATGCAGCGTGGCTACGCGATCGTGCAACGCGCTGACGGCCACGTGGTCAGAAACGCGGCCGAGGTGGCCGCGGACGACCTTCTTCGGATCCGGCTCGCCGAGGGCGAGCTTCACGCAGCTGTACGGGAGAGTTGATGAGCGACGAGAACCTGAGTTATGAGCAGGCCCGCACCGAGCTGGCCTCGGTGGTGGAGCGGTTGGAGCAGGGTGGGGGCAGCTTGGAGGAGTCGCTGGCGCTGTGGGAGCGCGGTGAGAAGCTGGCCGATGTCTGTCAGCGGTGGCTGGATGGTGCCCGGGAGCGGATCGAGTCGGCGCGGGCCGCCCGCGATTAGCGCTCGCCGGACCGGTCAGCGCCCGTCCCGTGATCAGCGCCCGTCCCGTGATCAGCGCCCGTTCCGTGATCAGCGCGTCCCGCGAGACGCGGGTCAGGACAGGGAGCCGGCGAGGGTTTCCAGGTTCTTCTGGTCGGTGCGGCCGAGGATGATGATCGTGCGGTTCTGCTCGGCGGCGATCAGCGCGGTCTCGCCCGGCCGCCCGGTGTAGACCATCCAGGTTCGGGCGTCGTCGCGGAACGTGCCGGCTCGCTCGCCCTCCTTGCCGACCTCGTCGGGCACCAGGGTGGCGGACGGCACCGTGCTCTGCACCAGCATGATCGGGTCGTCGTCCGGGTCGACGTACCCCATCCGCAGGGTGGCCCCGGCGTCCTCGCGCCGGAAGTTGGCCGACGCCACGTGCCAGTCGTCGCTGAGCCCGGTGGGCCGGGCGACGGTGAACTCCTTGGACGCCTGCTGGATCGCCGGGACCGGGTCGACCGTGATCGGGGCGTCGCCGTTGAGGACGACCCGGTAGAAGGTCAGCAGCAGCGCGATCGGGACGAGCAGGGCCAGGAGGGAGAGGACCATGTCACGTGGACGCCGGGCCTCCCTCGACTCGAGCCGGGGGTTCGCCTGTTCCTGACCGGTGGGCGGAGCTTCACCGGCGGCCGGCGCCTCGGTGACGGCCGGCTCGGGACTGGTGGCCGGCGCAGAGCCGGTAGTCGGCTCCGAGCTGCCGGCCGACGCCGAGCTGCCGGCCGACGCCGAAGTGGCGGCCGGCTCCGGGGCGGTGGTGGGTTGCGAGGGCGATGCGGGATCCACCAGCCCATTGTTAACCATGTCGCTGAACCGAGACTTGGCACGTCCTCCAATGCCAGGATCAGAGGACCTGACAGCCCCGCAACGTCGCGAGGAGGCCGCCGTGCCCGCCCGAGTCCCGCAGGACCTCGACCGCAACATCGCCCTCGACCTGGTTCGCGTGACCGAAGCCGCCGCGATGGCGGCCGGCCGCTGGGTCGGCCGTGGTGACAAGAACGGCGGTGACGGCGCGGCCGTCGACGCCATGCGCAAGCTCATCAACTCCATCCAGATGCGTGGGGTCGTCGTCATCGGCGAGGGCGAGAAGGACGAGGCCCCGATGCTCTTCAACGGGGAGCAGGTCGGTGACGGCACCGGCCCCGAGGTGGACGTGGCGGTCGACCCGGTCGACGGGACGACGCTGATGAGCAAGGGCATGCCGGGCGCGGTGGCGGTGCTCGCGGTCGCCGAGCGCGGTGCCATGTTCGACCCGAGCGCGGTGTTCTACATGGACAAGATCGCTGTCGGGCCGGACTGCGCGGACGTGATCGACATCGACGCCGGCGTGAAGGAGAACCTGCGCCGCATCGCGAAGGCGAAGAGGTCGAGCGTCTCCGACGTGACGGTGTGCATCCTCGACCGGCCCCGGCACACCAAACTGGTCGAGGAGGTGCGGCAGGCCGGCGCGAACATCAAGTTCATCTCGGACGGTGACATCGCCGGAGCCATCTCGGCGGCCCGCCTCGAGTCCGACGTCGACGTGCTGATGGGCGTCGGCGGCACACCGGAGGGCATCACCGCGGCCTGCGCGCTGAAATGCCTGGGCGGCATGATCCAGGCGAAGCTGTGGCCGCTGGACGACTCGGAGCGGGAGAAGGCGATCGCCGGCGGGCACGATCTGGACCGGGTGCTCACCACGGACGACCTGGTCACCGGCGACAACTGTTTCTTCGTGGCCACCGGGGTGACCTCGGGTGACCTGCTCAAGGGCGTCCGCTACCGGGCCGGAGGGGCGCACACCCAGTCGATCGTGATGCGGTCGAAGAGCGGCACGATCCGGGTGATCGACTCGTACCACCGGCTGGAGAAGCTGGCCCTCTACTCAGCGGTCGACTTCGACGGGCACCTCCCGACGGTGCCGATCGGCGACCCGCTGCTCTGAAGGAACGCCCGGCGGTCTGCTGACGGGCCGCCGGGCAGAACCAAAGGCTGAGGGGTCAGGCATTCCACAGCGAGCACGCCGGACGCGGTCAGGAAGCCGAGGGAGGCCGGCGCCCGTACGCCTGCATCGTCTTTCTTCAGAAGGCCGGCTTGGGCCGCCGCCGCCGGAAGATGACCGCGGCCAGCACCCCGCCGACCAGGCCGAGCAGATGCCCCTGCCAGGAAACCCCGGGGTCGGTGGGCAGGATGCCGTAGAGCTGGTACCAGTACAGCAGGCCGATGAACGCCGCGACCCCGAAGTTCCACCAGCTGCGCTCCACCACGCCGCGCGTGATCAGCACCCCCAGATAGCCGAAGATCACGCCGCTGGCGCCGACCACGACACTGCTCGGATCGCCGACGAACCAGACGCCGATCCCGGTCACCATCATGATCAGGAAAGTCGACCAGATGAACCGTTTCGCGCCGCCGGCCAGCACGAACGTGCCCAGCAGGATCAGTGGCACCGCGTTGCCGTAGAGATGATCCCACCCGGAGTGCAGGAACGGGCTGAACAGCACACCGTCCAGGCCCTCGATACGGTGCGGGATGATGCCGCCGGCCACGTCGAGCGTGCCCTGACCGAGGCCGACGTCGATGGCCTCCACCAGGAACAGGCCCGGGACCACGGCACACATGGTCACGAACGCGCGTCCGAGCGACGAGTAGAACGCTTCCGTACCGAATCGCGTCGCCTCGTCCTCGCGCGCGTCCGTCCACCCGTACCCCATGCACCGATGGTGGCAGGGCGATGCACCCACGGCCACTCGGAAAGGTGGCCTCAGGCCACCGGCGTCGCGCTCAGCTTGCGGATCGCGGCCCGGATCGCCGGCCGGAACTTCGAGATCTGCGTATAAACACCGAAATAGCCATCGCGCGCGCAGCCGAGCCCCCAGCTCACGATGCCGACCTGCACCCAACGACCGTCGGCCTCCCGCCGGACCATCGGCCCGCCGGAATCACCCTGGCACGTGTCAACACCATGCTTACCGGCACAGATCGATTCATCACGAACCAAATCAACACCAGCTTTCTTGTACGCCTTTGCGCAGTCCTCGTCAGGGATGGTCGGCACGCTGGCGTAGTGCAGCCTGCGCTCCTGCTGGAGGTCGGTCTCCCGGGTCTGCCCCCAGCCCATCACGGTGAACGTGCCGTCATCACCGCCGCCGTCCGGGACCACGTCGATCGTGGGCAGGTTCAGGGCACGTTCCAGCTTGACCACCGCCCAGTCGTCGCCGCGGGTCTCGGTGATGAAACCGGAGGCGCGGATCACCTCGACGGACTTCACCGTGACGGCGGTCTTCGCATCGAGGTCGGGCGTGCCGGCGGTGACCTCGATCCGGTTGTTCTTCCCGGTCGCGCCGACGCAGTGGCCGGCGGTGAGCACCACCCGCGGCGCGGTCAGCGTGCCGCCGCAGCCCATCGAGAGCCGCACCACCCAGGGGAACCTGCCGGGCTCGGCGATCTTCCCGCCGACCACCTCCCGGATCTGCCGGTCCCCGCCGTCGGCATGAGCGGGACGAAGCCGCCGGTCCCCGCCGTCGGCATGAGCGAGACGGAGCGGCCGGTCCTCGCCGTCGGCATGAGCGGGACGGAGCGGCCGGTCCTCGGCTGCGGCTTGGGCTACACGGATCGGCCGGTCGCGGGCGGCGGCCAGGGCCGGGGCGCTCGCCGCCGCTCCCAGCAGCGTCACGAGGCCGGCCGCCAGGACTGCCGAAGCCGCATTTCGGACCATGCAGACATTTGATCACAGCAAAACGGGGCCGCGCGGCGTGCCGCGCAGCCCCGTCCCATGCTTCGTCAGTACCAGCCCGAGTTCTGGTCAGTACCAGCCCAGAGCTCCGGTCAGTACCAGCCCAAAAGTTCGGTCAGTACCAGCCGACGTTCTGGGAGTGGCTCCAGGCGCCGCAGGGCGTGTTGTAGCGGCCCTTGATGTAGCCCAGGCCCCACTTGATCTGGGTGGCCGGGTTGGTCTTCCAGTCCGAGCCGGCCGAGGCCATCTTGGTGCCCGGCAGCGCCTGCGGGATCCCGTACGCCCCGGAGCTGCGGTTGGTGGCCTTGTAGTTCCAGCCACTCTCCTTCTTCCACAGCTTGTCCAGGCACGGGAACTGGTCGAGGCCGAAGCCCTTGTCCAGCATCACGGCGCACCCGACCTTGCGGCTGCCGCTGTACTCGTCGCAGGAGGCGGGGATGTCACCGGTGAACGGCACGGGGCCGCCGGACTCCTCGGCCTTCTTCGCCGCCTCGGCCTGCTTCTCGGCCTTCTCCTCGGCGATCGCCTTCTTCTCCAGGGTGCGCGCCTTACCGGCGGCGACCTTGGCCTCGGAGGCGGCCTTGGCCGCCGCGGCGTCCTCCGCCTGGCTCCGGTAGGCCCGGGCCGCGGCGTGGTCGGCAGCGCGTGCCTTCAGCAGCTGAATCTCGTCCGCTTCCGCCTGGAACACCAGCCGCGACTGGGCGCTCTGCTCCTGGATGTCCTGATTCTGACCGAGGTAGACACCACCGACCAGACCGGCCAGGAGGAGGGTGACGGATGCCGCACGAACTCCGAGCCGGCTCCAGAGCCGCTTCACGAAGATTCCCTTCGTCGGGGGCAATGACGCGGCGCGTTCCCACCGTTACTCTCGGTGGACCGCGCCGCGAGCACCGCGACCCTTCGGCCGCCTTCCCGCACCTGCGAGAGGGTGGCTGACGCCGGTCTTCGACGGGGTAGCCACTCGATGGCGCTCGCCGAACACCATGGCGCAACGTGAAGTGGATGTGAAATGCCAGCGCGGTGTTGTGACTTTAGTCACCACTTTTTGTGCACCATTTCGGTGCAAAACACCGCGCTGGCGTCATCTCATAGGGGGATCTCCTCCAGCAGGTCGGTGACCACCTCGGCGATCGGGGACCGTTCCGAACGGGTGAGCGTCACGTGGGCGAAGATCGGGTGCCCCTTCAGCGCCTCGATCACCGCCGTCACACCGTCGTGCCGGCCGACCCGCAGATTGTCACGCTGTGCCACGTCGTGGGTGAGCACCACCCGCGAGCCCTGGCCGATGCGGGACAGTACGGTCAGCAACACGTTGCGTTCCAGCGACTGGGCCTCGTCGACGATCACGAAGGCGTCGTGCAGGCTCCGGCCGCGGATGTGGGTCAGCGGCAGCACCTCGAGCATGCCGCGGGCCAGCACCTCCTCGACCACGTTCGCGTGGACCACGGCGCCGAGGGTGTCGAAGACCGCCTGGGCCCAGGGCGACATCTTCTCCGACTCGCTGCCGGGCAGGTAGCCGAGTTCCTGGCCACCGACCGCGTAGAGCGGGCGGAAGACGATGACCTTCTTGTGGCGGTTGCGCTCCATCGTCGCCTCGAGCCCCGCGCACAGCGCCAGCGCCGACTTGCCGGTACCGGCCCGGCCGCCCAGCGAGACGATCCCGACCGACTCGTCGAGCAGGATGTCCAGGGCGACCCGCTGCTCGGCGGAGCGGCCCCGCAGGCCGAACGCGTCCCGGTCGCCGCGGACCAGCTTGACGGTCTTGTCCGGGTTCACCCGGCCCAGCGCGGAGCCCCGCGGCGAGTGGATCACCAGGCCGGTGTGCACCGGCAGCGCGTCGGCCTCGTCCAGCTCCAGCTCGTCACCGGAGTAGAGCGAGCCCACCTGCTCCTCGGTGAGCTGCAGGTCGGCCATGCCGGTCCAGGTGGGGTCGCTGGCCTGACCGTGCCGGTACTCGTCGGCGGTGAGGCCGACCGAGGCCGCCTTGACCCGCAGCGGCATGTCCTTGCTGACCAGCGTGACGTCGCGGCCCTCCGCGGCCAGCCCGAGCGCCACCGACAGGATCCGGGTGTCGTTCGAGTCGTTGCGAAAGCCCTGCGGCAGCACACTCTGGTCGGCATGGTTCAGCTCGACCCGCAGCGAGCCGCCCTCGTCGTTGCAGAGCACCGGCTGGTCCAGCCGCCCGTGCTTGATGCGCAGCTCGTCCAGCATGCGCAGCGCCTGCCGCGCGAACCAGCCGAGTTCAGGGTGGTGACGTTTGCCCTCCAGCTCGGAGATGACCACGAGCGGGACGACCACCTCATGGTCGGTGAACCGGCGGAACGCCGCCGGGTCGGACAGCAGGACCGATGTGTCCAGGACGAAGACCCGGCCGGCCGGGGCGGGTTCCGCGTCGGCGTGCCGGTCCCGGGCCTTACGGCGCCCGGTCGTGGCACGGCTGCTGGAGGCTTTTTCGGCCGGGTTCGTGTCGACCCCGGCATCGGTACGGCGAGATGTCACAGGCCTGCTCCAGCGGGCGTGCAACCCGGTCCGCCCGCGGTCCGCCACCTCCGGCCGCCGGCCATCTGCACGGAGTCGGATTGCGGTCCCCGTGGCGAAGTTGTCGCAGGTCCGGGCCGACCGGCTGGCTCGGGATGACCCCGTGCCATGACTCAGACGCTAGCGGTCAACAGCGTCCTGCGGTAGAGCGCAAATTCGGGCACGTGAGGGTGACGCTCGACGCAACCGAAATCGGACGCTTAAAAGGTGAGCATCCGCGGGTAGTCTGGCTGGCGTGGCAGAGATGACACGTCCGACACACCCGCTGAGCACCGACGAGGCGTGGTCGTTCACCGCCGAGCGCGCATCTGCGACCACCTTCTTCTTCGACTTCGACGGCGTCCTGTCCCCCGTGACCGACGACCCCGACGCCTCCCAGCCCGTCCCCGGCGTGCCGGGCGTGCTGGAGCGGCTGGCCTCCGTCGTCTCCCGGGTGGCGATCGTCTCCGCCCGGCCGGTCAGCTTCCTGCGGTCACGCTTCGAGACCCTCGAGCACGTCGACCTTTACGGGCTCTACGGGCTCGAGGTTTGGCACGACGGCGAGGTCGTCACCGAGCCGGCCGCCCTGGAGTTCGTGCCCGCCATGGCGAAACTGGCCGAGCAGGCCCGCACCGAGCTCCCCGGCGAGATCCTCGTCGAATACAAGCGGCTCTCCGTCGCCCTGCACTACCGGGTGGCCCCCGAGCTGGCCCAGACCGTCGAGCGCTGGGCCCACGAGCAGGCCGAGGCACACGGGTTGCGCATCCAGCGCGGCCGCATGGTCGCCGAGCTCAAGCCGCCGGTCGACCAGGACAAGGGCATGGTCATCACCGAGAGCGTCCGCAACTCCGGCTGCGCGTGGTATTTCGGTGACGACATGTCCGACATCAAGGCCTTCGACGCCCTGCGCGCCCGCGAAGCCGTCGACCCGGACTTCTTCGGCATGGCCGTCGCCGTCGCGAACCCGGAGACCGGCGCCGAGGTCTCCAGCGCCGCCGACCTCACCCTCGACTCCCCGGACGCCGTCGCCGCCTTCCTGACCGACGGCCTCCGCCGCTTCTGAGAGGCCTCCAGCACTTCCTCCCGCCCGCACCCCCGGCCCACCCGCGATCTTGTGGAGTTCCGGCCCAACGGGGCGCGGGAAAGCCACAAGATCGCGAAAGCAGCACGCGGCCGCCCGCGAGCAGCAGCGCG